>JAHIVM010000201.1 GCA_018816665.1 Candidatus Zixiibacteriota bacterium | reverse complement strand
GCCCTTTTTCCTGTTCGCTCTGAAGTCACAGCGTTTCGACGTTGATCGCCTGTTTCCTGCCGCCGTTCCCGGGTCGTCCGCCGATCCGACCGATGTGTCCCCGGATTCGGTATCAATGATCATTCTGCCGGATATCGATGGTCGCGGGACATTCACAATCGACACCCTGGTGTATACGGGCGTCGAATTCTCTGCGATAGAAGGGAAAGTCAAGATCTTCGACCGCAAAATCGACTGTTACGATGTCACCGGGCGCGTCTACTCCGGTGGTGTTTCCGGGCGCACCACGATCGATCTGGGGGACTTCGAGAACCCTCGCTACACCGGTCAGTTTTCGGGAACGCAGATAGAGGCCAATGATTTCGTCAGCCGGTTTACGAACTTCGGGGGACACATCTTCGGTCGGGCCAATATCTCCGGCAGCTACGACGCTCAAGGGTGGGATCCCGATGCCTTCCTGAATTCACTGACTCTTGATGGTGAAGGCAACGTGCGCGAGGGGCGCATGGTTACGTCCGGTGCCTTTCAGGAGTTGGTCGACGGTCTGGCAAAAATGACCAAACAGACCCTGTCCAACGACCAGACACTCAGAGAATTGTCCACCCGTCTCAAAGTTGAGAACGGGAAGGTTATGCTGGACCGTCTCACCACGACTATCGACAATGTCGGTGATATTACTATCGACGGTTCCTATGCTTTCACCGGTGCCCTGGACTACAGCGGCACGATCAAGCTGACCAAGGAGAATACGGAAAAGCTGATGTCCAACGGTTTGATGGGTAATGTGGCTTCGCTCCTGGTGGGAAAGAAGTCCCAGCGTATCGAAATCCCGCTAAAGATTAGTGGCACCGTGGACAAGCCGAAGGCCGAACTGGACTACTCAACTCTGAGCAAGGGTATGGGAGAAAATCTCAACGAGCAGGCCGGTAATCTCCTCGAAGGACTATTCAAGAAGAAGTGAGCGGCAGCGCGATGGCGAGAGTGGTCGGTGGAGTGGTTTTGTGCAGTATTCTCCTGAGTCTCGCAGGGTGGGCCGGTCCGGTTGACAACCTGCGGCTCCACCCGGCAGCGCACAAACTCTCACCGCGTCTTGTCCACGCACTCGCCGACGCGACCCTTGAGGGTCGCCTTACGGTATGGCTGACCATTGATACCGCCGGTCTGGTTATGCCGCCGGTTGAGTTGACCGAGCGCGCGAAACGCCGTCGCGCCCGGGTCGATCCCTCAGGCCTGCTGCTGGACCGGTATGATCGCTTGTTGCCGACAATCCTGCTTGAGGATATCGCCGCCTCCGGTGCGGATATTCTGTACGCCTCCCGTTGGCTGAAAGCGGTCGCGGTCGACGCTACCCCGGAACAGGTCAGCGCACTTCTGGTCGAACCGCGCATCACGTTCATCGACCGGGCCACGACCCTGTACCGAACGATTGAGGACACACGAGCGGTCGAATCCAGAAGGCCTGCCATTGATCCTGGAGTGTACGGGCCCTCTCTCCCTCAGAATCAGATTGCTGACGCTGTCCGCCTGCACGACATCGGCCTCTCCGGAGCCGGCGTCTATATCGGACTGTTCGACACCGGCTTTGATACCACTCATCCGGCTTTTGATTTCACCAGCATTGATACCACCTGGGACTTCATCAACAACCAGTCCGATGTCACCGGTGATGACTGTCCAACCGATTCCGAGTCGCGACGTCAGACCTACCACGGTACGCAGGTATTCGGTGCCGTGGGCGGGTTCCTGGCCGATACCCTCGTGGGAGTGGCTTACGGGGCGGACTATGCGCTGGCCAAAACCGAGATCACCTGCGGCGGGCTGGAAGTTAAACTTGAGGAGTACAACTGGATCGCTGCCGCCGAATGGGCCGATGTCATCGGGGTGGATATTATCAGCGGATCGCTGGGATATACCACCTTCCAGGACAGCGGCAGTTACAGTCTGGACGATCTCGACGGCAACACTGCGCTGATAACGCGGGCAGCAGACATCGCGGCCTCGAAAAATATCCTGGTGGTGGTGTCGGCAGGGAACAGCGGCAACGATGACTGGCATCGCATATCGTTCCCGGCCGATGGTGATTCGGTCATTGCCGTGGGAGCCATTTACCCTGACTCGGGTCTGGCCGATTTTTCCTCGCGCGGCCCCACGGCCGACGGCCGCATCAAGCCCGATATCGTGACCCTGGGAGTCGGCGTAGTTGTCCCGCGTGCCGTAGGCGGTTTTCGGTACAACAGCGGGACCTCGTTCGCAGCTCCGCTGGTAGCAGGAGGAGCCGCCCTGGCCCTGGAACATGATCCGTCGCTAACCGCCGAGGACCTCCGTGATTTTATCCGATCCACCGGATCCCGTGCCGCCAATCCCGATATCGACTACGGTTTTGGCCTGTACAGCGCCACCCGGGCCGCCCGGATCGCAGCTCTTGATATTGAGAGATCTTACGTGATTTCGGTCGGCCAAACCCGGGAAATCGAACTCGCTGTCGTTGGAACTTCGGATTCCGTGCCGGCCTTTTATGGTGTCAATCTGCCGCTCGGGGTGGAGGTTGTCGATATGGGTGGGGGAGTCGGTTGGCTGAATATGCGGGGTATGACCGAAAATGTCGGAGAGGTCGCGTTCGGAGTGGCCGTCGATGTCGGTTATTTTGTGGACACGACATCAATACAGCTCATTACCAGGGAATTGACCGATAAATCGGTGACTCTGGGACCAAATCCCTTCCGGGATTCTCTCACAATCTTCCTTAACGGGCATGCGGGCAGTTTCAAGTCCGTTTCAGTTTTTAACATTGCCGGCGAAAAAGTGTGGGAAGCTCTCAATGTTTCCCCGCAAGCGACCGAACTACAATGGTATGGACGCAACTCCGCCGGACAACCGGCGGCGGCCGGTGCATACGTTGTGTTTGTTCGGACTGACAGACGCACGGAACGGTTAAAAGTACTGAAACTGGACTAAAAACGTGACCGCATGACAGAGACTGCAACCACATCATCACGACGCATCACCCGGTGCGCGGTCTGCAAAATAGACCTCAAGGGGCGCTTCGTCTTTGTCGACGAAGAGATGGAAAAGCTGTTGGGACTTAACCAGTTCGAGCTTTTTGGTAAAGCGTTGGTTGAATTCCTCGGCGAATGCGATCAAGAGATCATCGAACTCATTACCAGCAAGTTCAATCGTTACGAAACTTTTTTTGAGTCGGCTCGGATTTCCCTTCGCGATTGCCACGACGATCCGGTGTCCGGTCTGGCCACCTTCTCGCTGAATTTTAATGCGGGCAATCCGGTCAACTATCAGGTGATTTTTACGCCGGATAGTGCCCTGGCCGTGCAGCCCCCGGCCAGAGTACAGGTGGCTGTCGATGCTCCCCCGTCGATGACTTCTGAAGCCGTGCCCACAGCACCCGAATACGATCACAATCTGCTGGATGGTATTGGTGTGGGGGTGATCCAGATTTCCCCCATGGGATTGGTGGCCGGGGTCAATTCCGACGCCCAACGCCTTATCGGCGGCGAGGGAACCGGTCTGTCGCTGCCCGATGTCGTGCAGGCCTGGGCGGGTGATGCCTGCCCGGATCTGGTCGAAAAGGTGACCACCATCTACGAACTGGCGGGACGAGATAACGATCTCGGTCCCCATTCCGTTTCCGTGTGCCGACCCGATGGTCAGGTGTCGCACCTGTGTGCGCAACGACGATTTCCCGGCAGCGAGGATGTGAGCGGACTGGTTTTCCTGATTCCCGATGCCATGCCGGCGGCCACCGTCAACCCTCCCACCGGAGGCGGCTTGCTGGATCGCATGCTGAATCAGTTGCACACGTCGGCCTCAGCGGCCCGCAATCTCTGGCGTAAACTCAGCCATGGTCACTACGGCAGGCTGGGCAAGGACGGGGACTTTCATCTGCTGCGCCTCAGCGAGCAAATGCGCAAGACCGATCGGATCATCCAGGACATCCGCCAGGCACTGACCTGTGTGGAGGCGCCGGCCGCCATCGAAACTGTCGACCTGAATCTCCTGCTGCGTCGTATTGAGCAGGGACTGCCTGCCTTGTTCCAGAAACGCAAGGTGACCCTGCGCTGCAGCGACATGGCCAAAATAGTCACGGATCGGAGTTGTCTTGAATTCGCAGTTAGGGCCGTGTTTCAGAAGTGTCTGGCGCTGGCCGGAGACCAGAGGACTGAACTCAGAGTGTCGTCCGCGACCGGTGAGAAGGCCTGCCGTGTGAATCTGGCTTTGACCGATGTATTTGTCGCGGCCAAGGCTCTGAAACGAGCTTTTGACTATCAGGGCGCGGATTTCTCCGGGATGGAGTCGCTGCCCGCCGGTGTTAACCTGGCGGTTGCCCGGCATTTGCTGGAGACGCACGGCGGCGGCATAGAAGCGGTATCCGAGAGAGGCAAGGGGACCACGTTCACGCTGTGGATTCCCACCAAAAATCAGGAATAGACAATGTCAGTACCCTCACGTCTGAGAATTCTGCTTATTGAGCCGAACCGATACCATGCCCTGCTCATGGAACGGGAACTCACCAAGGAGATTCCGCTGGCCGTGGTGGTGAAACTGGATGCCGTGTCGACGGGGCTTGAAGAGTTGTACCGGGCAGGGTACGATGTGGTTATTGTCGACAGTTCGCTTCCCTCCGATCGCCTCGAAGCGTTTCTCAAAACGGCACGACAGATTGATCCGGAACTGGGGCTGGTGGTACTCGTGGAGAGCAACGCCGGTGAGGATCGGGTCGATCACATCAAACGGGTGGCGGACCTGTATATAATGAGGCAGGACAACTTCCATCTGCGCCTTCCCGAGGCTATTCACCAACTGGGGCTCCGGAAGTTTGCCCCGGCGGCCAGCGATGCGGACGATCTGCTGCCCGATGTTCACGCTAAGTCGACGGTTATCAACCTGATAGTCAACACCTTAGCTCATGAAATCAACAATCCGTTGATGACCATCCTGGGAACGTCGGAGCTTTTGCTCATGACAGGCAACCGGCTCGGCACGGCAGAATCAGAAAAAATCCAGATGATTCAGGAATCTGCCCGGCGAATACAGCTCATTCTCAAAGACCTCAGCAAAATACGTCGACCGTCCCTGCGGGAGACAGATTCCGGCATCCTGATTGACTCCCGCGATCTCCAAATGCCCGTTCTCATGGCAGAATGAGATATGCCCGTCGATATTATCGGTTGACAATCCAGAACCATACTCTATTATTCAGCCCTGTTATAGGGGAAATACATGAATTCTATGACTGGCTTCGGCCGTGCAGAACTGGCGTCGAAAATTGGCAAGCTGACGGTGGAAGCCGCCAGCGTTAACAGTCGCTACCTTGAGATCTCGGTTCGATCTACCCGAACTCTGTCGCCTCTGGAACCACAGGTACGGGAAAAGGTCAGCAGCGCGGTGGTCCGCGGTAAGGTAAACCTGTTTATCGGTTTGGAGCAGACCGATGATCAGCCCGATCGATACCTTATTAATGAGGCCGCCGCCAGGTCCTACACCCGGCAACTCCGCAAGCTACAAAAGGAACTCAAACTCGACGGTGATTTGTCGATTCGAGATTTGCTGCTGTTGCCGGATGTTGCGCGGCCGGACCGAGATGAATTCGATCTCAAGGAGGCCTGGGTAGCAGTTGAGAAGGTTCTGGACAAAGCCCTGATCGGCCTGGCAACCATGCGGGCAAAAGAGGGTAAGGCCCTGGCCAAGGATATGGGGGCCCGCCTCAAGGCCATGGCTGCCACCATTCGCAAAGTCGAAAAGCTGACTACTTCGTCGGTCAAAGTGTATGCCGAAAAACTGAACCACCGTATCGAGGAACTGCTGGGGAACACCAAACGCGATTCGGACCGTCTGGAAGAAGAAATCGCCATATTCGCGGATCGGACCGACATCACGGAAGAGTGTATTCGCTTCAAAAGCCATATCGACCAGTTTACGGAAACCCTATCCCAGAACGGGGCGAACGGCCGAAAACTCAATTTCATCATCCAGGAAATGAATCGCGAGGCCAACACCATCGGTTCCAAGTGCGCCGATTTTAACATCTCCTCGGAGGTTATCTCCCTCAAGGAAGAGATTGAAAAGCTGCGTGAGCAGGTTCAGAATGTGGAATAGGGTGCGAGGCTAGGGTGTCGTTAAATACCTCTCCAGGCAAAATAGTCATTATATCATCGCCGTCGGGTGGCGGCAAAACGTCGATTTGCCGTGCCATCCTGGAAAAGGAACGGCGTGATGAGAACTGGACTTTCTCCGTTTCGTACACCACGCGCCAGCCGCGCGAGGGAGAGGTGCAGGGACGAGAGTACTATTTTGTCGATGAGCCGGAGTTCGATCGTCTCGTCGCCGACGGTTTTTTTGCCGAACATTTCCGGGTTCACTTGTACAAGTACGGAACCCCGCGCGGTCCGATGGAGGAAGTCCTCCGCAATGGCGGTGTGATGCTGCTTGATGTTGATGTGCAGGGGGCGCGCCGGATTGTTTCGGAGTATCCCGATGCAATCTCCATTTTTGTGCTGCCGCCGTCGGTGAGCGTGCTGCAGAAGCGGCTGGAGAAGCGAGGAACGGAGACGCCTGAGCAGCAGCAGGTCCGATACAAAAACGCGCTCGAAGAAATGCGCTCGCTATATGAATATCGCGCCTACGGATTTGAGTATGTTGTTATAAATGAAGAGCTTGACCGGGCTGTGCGGAATGTCCTCAGTATTGTTGAGGCTCACGCATGCCGGCTGGATAAGATAGATCCGGAACATATTCGACGGATTACGGGTTAGTTCCCCTGTCACAACCTGAGGGAGTAATATATGGCCTTTGAACCTATTGATGATCTCGGAAAAGTCACGATCAACCATTACGAGGCAGTTTTGGTCGCATCCAAACATGCCCGTCACCTCAACTCCGTGCGGCTCTCCAAGTTGGCCCAGCTGGAGGAAGGTACAACGGAAATCGAGGAAATCGAACTGCGGAAAATTACTGCCGTCGCTCTTCGTGATCTAATGCAAGGTAAAGTTACTTTCAATCGTACCGATACGGAGTAGCAACGTACACGTTCACGGCTACGCACACAGGAAGAGTTAATGGCCAAGAATCTCGTCATCGTTGAGTCGCCCGCCAAATCTCGCACACTCGTGCGGTTTCTTGGTAAGGATTTTGATATTCTGTCCACCATCGGGCATATCGTCGATTTGCCCAAGTCCAAATTGGGCGTTGATGTGGACAACAACTTCCTGCCGGTCTATGCGACGATCAAGGGGAAAGAGAAGGTCATTACCGAGTTGCGCAAAGCCGCTCGCAAGGCCGACACCGTCTATCTCGCCCCCGATCCTGATCGTGAAGGAGAGGCAATTGCCTGGCATGTGGCCAACAAGCTGCAGGACACCAAGGCCAAGCTCGTCCGTGTGACGTTCAACGAAATCACCAAGTCCGCTGTCACCGAGGCGATAAAGCATCCGCGCGAGATCGATACCAATCTTGTGAATGC
>JAHIVM010000200.1 GCA_018816665.1 Candidatus Zixiibacteriota bacterium | reverse complement strand
GCCCGGCCGATAGGATATCGGTCCGTCAGAGTCAGGTGAGTTCAATGATCTGTTGAACCGCCGGCAAACCGTATTCAGCATGCCCAACCTGTACCCGCAGGTTGGGCGTTGTGTTGAGGTCGGCCAGGTGGTGAGTATGCCCGCACAGGACGGTAAATCGGCGGTGAGGGTTTTGCTCGGCTTCGGCGATAAGCCAGTCGCCTAGTGCCTGACAGGAGAAATGGGGCAGATGGTCATCGTCGCCGATCTGATTGTCGTACAGACACACTTCGCGAAATGGCGGGGGATGAGACAGGACAACAACGCCGGTCACTGAACCCGGCAATTCAGCCAGCTGATTTCGCAGATGGGCGACAGCGTCGCCGGCCAGCCGCCTCATCAGGTCAAGTCGATCGTGTTTGTCCAGGGATTTGAATTCCCTGATCAAACGATAGTCCATCAGCGTTACGTCGGACTGCTGCCAGTTACCGTAACCACCGTCAGACCAGCAATCATGGCCGATGATTGCTGCGGATTCGGACAGGCATATTCCCGCCGAAACAGTCAGATAATGGAGATGCCTGTTGTCTTCGGACAATGCTGTCACATGTTCCCGGGTACTCACTATCGAGCCCCGGTAGAAATCGTGGTTGCCAAGTACGAAATACACTGGGCGGGCGGCCGCCGATGCTATCTGTCTCAGATAGTCTCCCACCGATGGAGCCTCGCCGATATCGCCGGTGATAACCAGGGCATCGGCATTAGCATCTGCCAATGAGGCGAGAAACGCACCGCGAGCGTACGGCATCAGATGATTCAGATGAATGTCCGTCATCCAGGCAAGTTTCATGTCGCTGATATCCCTCGAGTACGTATCACGCAAGATGGTACATGGTCGACGGAGGGTCAATCTCATGCTGTGATTATTATGAGGGGAGAACGGTGTCGAGATCCGGGTTTGCCGGATCTCGACCACAGGAGTGATCCTACCCGAACGTTGCCAGCAGGATGCCGGCGCCTACCGCCGACCCGATCACGCCGGCCACGTTGGGTGCCATGGCGTGCATGATCAGGAAGTTGGAGGGGTCTTCGCGGGCGCCCACCATCTGACACACTCGCGCCGAATCGGGCACGGCCGAAACACCGGCGGCACCGATAATCGGGTTGAGAGGCTTTTTCGACACGTAGTTCATTAACTTGGCGAACAGAACCCCGGAGGCGGTCGCGATCATAAACGATGTTGCTCCCAGAGCGAATATCTTGATTGATGCCGGGGTAAGGAACCGGCTGGCATCGGTCGAGGCCCCCACCGTCAATCCAAGCAGAATCGTGATGATATCGATAAATGCTGTGCGGGCGGTGTTGGCCAGACGTTCAGTAACGCCGCATTCCTTCAGCAGATTACCGAAAAACAGGAACCCGAGCAGGTTGATCGATCCCGGCGCAATGAAGCTCGTGATCAGGAAAGCCACGATCGGGAAGATGATTCTGAGACGTTTTGAGACGGGCGGCGACGGCTTCATTTTGATCCGTCGCTCTTTCTTCGTGGTCAACAGCATGATGATGGGCGGCTGTATCACCGGTACGAGCGCCATATACGAGTAGGCCGAGACGGCGATCGCTCCCAGCAGGTGCGGGGCCAGCTTGGATGAAAGGAAGATAGCCGTGGGGCCATCGGCTCCGCCGATAATCCCGATCGCCGCCGACTCCGGTCCCGTGAACCCGAGTGCCATAGCCCCGATGAACGTCAGAAAAATACCGGCCTGCGCTGCTGCTCCCAGCAGGATGAGACGCGGATTGGCCAGCATACACGAGAAGTCGGTCATCGCTCCCAGGCCCAGGAAGATGAGCGAGGGGTACCATCCCTGTGTCACACCCTGGTAGAGAATCGACAGAATGCTCGGTTGTGATCCGGTGTTTTCGTAAATCCCCACGCCGAGGCCGGCGGCAAACGGTATGTTGCCGACCAGGATGCCGAAGCCTATCGGAACCAGCAGGAGCGGTTCATAATCCTTCGCAATGCCCAGGTAGATGAAGAAACATCCGACCGCGAGCATGGACAGATTGCCCCAGGTGAGATTGTAGAAGGCGCCGGACTGAATGAAATTAGTTAGTGTTTCCATCGCTTGCTCCCTGGCAATTACGGACGCTATTCAAACTCGACCAGAGTCTGACTCTCGCGAACCGTATCGCCGACCGCGATCGGAACGGCTTTGACTTTGCCCGACGTGGGAGCCGCAATGGAGGTTTTCATTTTCATCGCCTCGATGACCAGCAATACCTGACCTTCGGACACGCTGTCACCGGGTTTACACTTGATTTCCACAATTGTCCCGGCAATCGGGG
>JAHIVM010000199.1 GCA_018816665.1 Candidatus Zixiibacteriota bacterium | reverse complement strand
GGAATTGAGAAACAGCACCGGTTCCTTGATCCTGATGGTAAACGCCCCGTGACCGCGCAGACGAATCAGTCCCAGTTTGGAGTCGCGGAAGGTTACCGGATGGGTGGTGCCCCACTTCAGATCGGTGAACACCTTCAGATTGACGAAATACACTTCCGCCCGGAACGGCGAGTTAAAGCCGAGCGGGAAAGCCAGCAGACGGGTGAGAATGGGAATGTTCAGGGTGGTCAGCGTATGGCGACCGACCGAGAATGAATCCGCCGCATGTCCGTCCTTAAAAAACATCGCCATCTGACTGTCCCGGACAATCAACTGGGCGCCCAGTTTGAAATCAGCCGATCCTTCCTGCGGGATACGATAGATCATCTCCTGACCCGCGGGGTCGATCCACTCAAGTACTTCAATGAAAACCGACATGATTGCTCCTGATTATGTGGAAACAGATTTCTTTCTATATCCTAATTTCGTCACATAAGTCGTATTTCTTAGACTTATCCGACCGGATATCCGGCCGGGAGCAAGCAGGCCGACCCGGAAATCGATGCCTGATCTCCGGGTCGGTTCAGAAGATTCAGTTGCTCACGAATAGACCCTTGATACCGCCATAGACCCAGCCACCCAGTTTTCCCATGATTCCGGGCTTGAGCGGGGTCCTGGTGTCGACAGTAATTGTCGAGTAGAGGGTCAGATGAGACAGGCGATTGATTTGTCCTTTCAGCGTCTCGATACGCGTATTCACGCGGTCCAACTCAGTTTCAATACGGGCGATCTCCTGAACGTTTTTAGCCGTGGCCAAAAGATCCAGATATCGCTGACGCATTTTCATGGCATTCTGCAGGCGGATCTGGAGGTCACGATACTGCTCGGTGACATCCTTGCCCGTTATCTCCTTGTCCAGGACTTCTCCAAAGCTCAGGATTTCGTCGACTGCAACATGGAACCGTTCCGCCAGCAACCGTATTGATGTTTGTTCGGGCGTGGAGCGTAACACGTAACCGCCGTTACTGAGGGCCAGACGGGTGACCGTGCGGTGCACCGAGTCCGGAGTTTCACTCTTCAGTTTGATGGCGGCGCTGGAGACCACCACCTGCCGGGTTCGGTTTGATTCCTCCGGCAAAACGATTTCGTCGTCGTTGAGCGCCTCCCCAAGGATATCGCGCTCGCCGTCCCGGTCGACCGCTACCGTTTGGGGATCAGGGGCGGCTTCGGGGGGGTGCGGCGGCATTCCCGCGCAGCCGGCCAGACATACGAGGCAAGCCACTAGCAATTGTCTCATCTCTACCTCCTTGAGAGTGGTTGGGTGGCAGCCCCTTCCAGTTGTGATATGCTGTATACACCGGCGGGCCGCCGGGGAACCAAACTTGGTCCGGTGCCGATTTGGCGCTTCACCGCCGGAAGGCCGGGAGAGAATGGACTTGCCAATACCAGCCGCAGACCCTAAACTATTTGAACATATACATTAGCACACTGTTATGGATGTTACGTAACTTGGAAAAGATGACCTACACGCTTGCTAACGCTGCAAGGAAAACTCGAAATGAATGACCTGGTTGAAACCTACAAAGACCTGCTCCTGAACGTGGGAGAGGACCTTAATCGCGAAGGACTTCTCAAAACCCCTGAGCGCGCCGCCAAGGCTCTCAAGTTCCTCACCAAAGGATACCATGAGAAGCTTGAGGATGTCGTGAACAACGCGACCTTCACCGCCGACACAGACGAAATGATTCTCGTGAAGGATATCGAGTTGTATTCACTGTGTGAACATCACCTGCTACCGTTCATAGGCAAGTGCCATGTGGCCTACATGCCCAGAAAGAAGATCCTGGGTCTATCCAAGGTGGCGCGGATTGTTGATTTGTTTGCGCGGCGGCTTCAGATCCAGGAGCGCCTGACCAAACAGATAGCCGATACAGTGATGAATACCCTCGATGCCGCCGGGGTGGCCGTGGTCATTGAGGCTCAGCACCTCTGCATGATGATGCGCGGAGTCGAGAAACAGAACTCGGTGATGAAAACATCCTGCCTGCTCGGCACCTTCCGCAACAATCCGGCGACTCGTGAGGAGTTCATCCATCTCATACGGTAGCTGACGTTTCATGTACCTGACTATCAGCAAACGCTTCGAAATATCATCGTCGGCCCGGGTATTCCGGGCCGGCTGGTCCGATGACCGTAATCTGGCCGTGTACGGCCCGGCCTGCCGGGGTGAATTCGGCCACGGATACAATTACGTGGCGCGCTTCGTGTTCCACGGTCCGGTCGACCCCGCTACGGGCATGGTCATGAACGTCACTATTATCAAAGCCCGCATCGCCGGAGTGTTGAACGCCCGCTACGATCATAAATTCCTGAATCGGGACACATCACCTTTTGCCGACATCGTGCCGACCCCGGAAAATGTCGCTGTACACATGCTGCGCGATGTAACGTCGCTGTTCGACGATCAGGCGGCGCATCCGGTTGCCTGTGAGTTGCACGATGCTTTCGGCAGCGGCGCTACGGCGTATGCCGATGGTCGCGTGGAGCGCCGGCACTTGCTCGAGTTTTCGGCCGCCCGACGGACTTGTTCGCCTCATCTCAGCGATGAGGAGAACGATCGGTTGTTTGGTATCGCGGCCCGCAAAAGCGGCCATGGCCACAACTATGCTCTCTGGGTTACGCTGGCCGGCGACGTCGACGATACCAGCGGGGTGATAGTGCCGCACCACGAGGTCACGGGTGCCCTGCAGTCGCTCCATCACGAACTGGATCACCGGAATCTCAATACCGACTGCCCCGGCCTGACCGGGCTGCCGATTACTACCGAGTCACTGACCCGCTACGCGGTCGGGCGGCTCAGGACATCGCTCCCGGTGAAGCGTGTTCGTCTTTACGAAATGCGCAGTCTGTTCGCCGAGTGCGATGCCGAAAACGCCGTTCGGCTTGGGACCGAGTGTTTGTTCCACGCCGCCCATCGCCTGCACAGTCCCAGGCTGTCCGCCGCACAGAATATTGATATCTACGACAAGTGCAACAATCCGGCAGGACACGGGCATGAGTATCGTGTGGAACCATTGATCGGCGGCGACTACGATGATGTCAGCGGTACCCTGTACGATTTCGTGGAATTCCGCGATGCCGTCGCCCGGTCTATTGAGCCCTGGACCTACCGTCATCTGGATATGGACACCGATGACTTCAAGGAGTCGCCGTCGACCGGCGAAAACATAGTCTCCGTACTCTGGCCCCGGCTGGATACGCTGGTGGCCGGCCGGCTGGTTCGATTGCGGTTGTGGGAAACGCCCAACAACCGATTCACCCTGGCGCGCGCCGCGCAATAGTAGTGTTCGTCACACAGGGGAGTAGCATGCAAAGATATTTGATAACCGGTGCCAGCCGGGGAATCGGCCGCGCCATCGCACTGAAACTGGCCGCCCCGGACCGAAAGCTGTTCCTTGTCGGACGAGATCAGGAAGCGCTGGTGGAAGTCTTTACCGAGGTCGAGGCCGCGGGCGCCACACCGGAAATCCTGGTGTGCGATCTTACCAGCCCGCAGGCGCTCGAGGACATGGTGAGCACGCTGGGCGATGAACCGCTGGACCTGTTGGTAAACAATGCCGGCACGGCCACCGTGAAACCGTACGACGATGTAACTCTTGAGGAATGGCAGGACGCTCTGGCTCTCAACGTGACGGCGCCGTTTCTGCTGACACAGAAACTCGCCCCCCGGATGCCCGCCGGCGCGAGTATCGTTAATATCCTGTCCGTGGCGGCCAAAACCGGATTTCCGGGATGGAGCAGCTATTGTGCCTGCAAGTTTGCGCTGGAGGGATTCTCACAGAGTATCCGGGCCGAGCTTCGTGATAAAGGGGTGCGCGTAATCAATGTCTATCCGGCTGCCACGGCCACCGACATCTGGGATGAAATCGACGGTGATTGGCCGCGCGACAAGATGATGGCACCGGAGGAGACGGCCGAGGCCGTGGCCTATGCGCTGTCACGACCGGCCTCGGTGCTGGTGGAGGATATCACGGTAGGCGGCCTGGGCGGCAATCTATAGTCACTCGCATGTAGCTCGCACAAATGAAAAAGCCCCCGTTGTAAGACGGGGGCTTTGCTGTTTTGGTCGGATCGACCTACAAACCTACTCGGCCTTTTGTTTTGCGGCCAGTGCGGCCAGCTTTTTCAGGTCAATCTTCTCGACATAGGCTTTGACATCGTCCAGCGTGGCAAACTCATTGCCCTCGCCATTGACCAGTATCCGCTCGGACACGAGGACCATGACCTGCGTTTCGGTCACCTTGCCATCCTCTTTTTCCACGACAACTTTGGCCTGCAGGCCGCCCACCTCGGCGTTTTTCATGGAACCGTCGGGACCGTCATATTCCATAGCCATCATCACAAACGGCATGAGGAGGAACTGGCTGAATCCGGTGTCCATAATGCG
>JAHIVM010000198.1 GCA_018816665.1 Candidatus Zixiibacteriota bacterium | reverse complement strand
GGTCAATCAGGACAAGCTGCTGAGCGCCCAGGTGGTCATGGATGCCCACGGACATATCATTGAGATGTGCTGCGGTGCGCTCGATGACGCCTTCGCACGAGCGGTAGCGGCGGCAACGACACACTACGCTCATGTTGTCGATCAGCCGTACGATGTTATCCTGGCCGAGCTGCGTTCCCCGTTGGATCGCAATTTGTACCAGGCGCAGAAGGCGCTGGAGAATACGCAGCAGGGCGTTGCTGACGGCGGTTCGGCGGTGGTGGTGTCGGCCTGCGAAGAGGGAATAGGATCGCAGTTCTTTTTTGATCTGGCGGCGGGATGGGATCGTGAGAAGAATGTCCCGGGCGACGGTATCGCTCGCTTCGGGTCACATAAACTCTCGCGGGTGAATGCCCTGACCCGACGAATCAACGTGCATTTGTTTTCGGAGCTTCCGGGCGATTTCGCAAGGCAGGTGTTTTACCGGCCGGTAGACGATTTGCAGGCGTTTGTTGATGCCCGGTTAACTCCCGAGACTCCCCGGCTGGCAGTCGTATATGACGCCGGCCATACCGTTTTGGAATCAAGATGCGTGTCATAATACACTAATGGGATTTAGTGAGGAGGTAAAGGAATGAACAAGAAGATTGCCGTTATCGGAGCCGGTAATGTTGGCGCAACGACCGCCATGTACCTGGCCGAGGCGAATTTCGCCGACGTCGTCATGGTTGACATCATTGAGGGCGTGCCGCAGGGGAAAGGTCTCGACCTGACCCAGGCCGGCCCCGTCCGCGGTTACAACGCGTCCGTTCTTGGTTCCAACAAGATGGCCGACATCAAGGGAGCCGATATCGTCATCATGACCGCCGGTCTGCCGCGTAAACCCGGTATGTCCCGCGAGGACCTGCTGAACAAAAACGCCGACATCATCAAGTCGGTCGCGCTTGCCATCAAGAAATACGCGCCCAAATCGACCGTGATCGTGATTTCCAACCCGCTGGATCTGATGACCTTCCACATGCAGAAGGTGACCGGATTCCCGAAAAATCGCGTCCTCGGCCAGGCCGGTGTCCTTGATTCCACCCGTATGCGCACCTTCATCTCCATGGAGCTGGGTGTGGCCATGACCGACATTCAGGCCATGGTGCTGGGCGGACACGGCGATACTATGGTGCCGCTGCCGCGCTACACCACGGTGGCCGGTATCCCGATCAAGGAATTGATCCCCGCTGACCGGATCAAGGCTATCGCCCAGCGCACCGCTGTTGGCGGTGGTGAAATTGTCAAGCTGCTCAAAACCGGCTCGGCCTATTACGCTCCGGCGGCGGCGGCGGTTGACATGTGCCGCGCTATCTTCAACGATGAAAAGAAAGTCCTGCCGGCCTCGGCCTATCTGACCGGTCAGTACGGTATCAAGGACATCTACATCGGCGTGCCGGTGGTACTCGGTGCGAACGGTGTGGAGAAGATTCTCGAGCTGAAACTGACGAAGGGCGAATCCGACTCGCTGAAGCAGTCGGCCAAGACCTACAAAGAGCACCTTAAGATCATGGGCTACAAATAGGAGCAAGCATGGCGTACAAGCATATTGTTGTCCCGGAAAAGGGACAGCCGATCAAAAAGAAGGGCAAAAAACTCGTTATCCCCAATCGGCCGATCATTCCGGTGATTGAGGGCGACGGTATCGGCCGCGACATCATGAAAGCCACCCGCCGGGTGGTCGACGCCGCTGTCGAGAAAACCTTCAAGGGACGGAAAAAAATCGAGTGGATGGATGTCTACGCCGGTGAAAAGGCCTTCGAACTCTACAAAGAGTGGCTGCCGAAAGAAACCTGCGATGCCATCGCCAAACACTTCGTAGCCCTCAAGGGCCCGCTGACCACCCCGGTCGGCGGCGGTTTTCGCTCCCTGAACGTGAGTCTGCGGCAGATTCTCAATCTGTACGCCTGCGTGCGTCCCGTGCGCTACTTCAAGGGTGTCGGCTCGCCGGTCACCCATCCCGAGAAAATGGATGTCATCATCTTCCGTGAAAACACCGAGGATGTGTACGCCGGTATCGAGTGGAAGAAGGGCTCCAAGGACGTCAAGAAGGTCATTACCTGGCTCAACAAAAACATGAAGCTGAACATCCGCAAGGACTCCGGTATCGGCGTCAAACCGATCTCGGTGACCGGGACGAAACAGCTCGTGCGCAAGGCGATCCAGCATGCAATCGACAACAAGCTGCCGTCGGTGACACTTGTCCACAAGGGCAATATCATGAAGTTCACCGAGGGCGCTTTCCGTGACTGGGGTTACGAACTTGCCAAGAAGGAATTCCGCAGCAAGATCGTCACCGAGGATGAACTCTGGGATAAATACAAAGGCAAAATGCCGAAAGGCAAGGTCCTCATCAAGGATCGTATCGCCGACAGTATGTTCCAGCAGATCCTGACTCGTACCGATGAGTACAGCGTGCTCGCCACTCCGAACCTCAACGGCGACTATCTCTCAGACGCCTGCGCGGCTCAGGTGGGCGGGCTCGGCATGGCCGCCGGTGCGAATATCGGGGATTACATCGGTCTGTTCGAGGCCACGCACGGCACCGCGCCGAAGTATGCCGACAAGGATGTTATCAATCCGAGTTCGGTGATTCTGTCCGCGGTGATGATGCTCAATTACATGGGCTGGAACAAAGCCGGTGACATGATTGTGAAGGCGATTGAGACGACGCTCAACAAGAAGACGGTGACCTATGATCTGCATCGGCAGATGAAGGGCGCCAAGAAAGTTGGCACGGCGGCTTTCGCGGATCACATTATCAAGAACATGCGCTAGTACAGACTGGCATTTGTATTGATACAAAGCCCGGTCGGGGAAACCCGGTCGGGCTTTTTTGTGGGGGAGTAGGGTCGGCCGTCAGCAGTATGCGACTGTGCCAGAAATATTGCCCGTGCCTACAAGGTCAGTTTGATGGCGTGATTTCAAGTTTGGCTTCAGTCTCCAGCGAAACAGCGGTTTCAATGTCCGGGAGTGAAAGGCGAGGTGATGAACGAAGGCTATCCTTTCGTGCCTTCTTGTCCCGGCTCCCCGGAGTGATCTGGTTGAAACTCCTTGGGCGGTCATTGTCGTAAAGGCCAAGATCAATTAAGTAAGCCTCATAGCGGCGCCCGTCGCTGGGTGCGGAGCTTGTGCTACTCTCGATCAAATGTAGAAGGCGCAAGTCGACTAGCTCGCGGATAGCTTGGCGCGACTGTGGATGGTTTTCGAGGTCCGGCTTGGCAACCAGGAATGCATTGGTCCGCTTGTCGGTATACACAGTACGTTTGATATTGTTCAAGTAGAAGTCGAGAACCTCCTTCTCTTCGGCCGAATCCGACTTCATTGAGCTGAGTTTGTCGCCATGCTTCCCTATGGCAGCCTTTGTCACTTCTATTTTGCCAATCCCTTTGCCATCAGCCGGTGACAAGTCATCAGCTAGGTCCACGAAGAGTGCTAGGAAATCACGCGGCACCCCACCGGAGGCGATACACAGTTGATTGAAACCGTCTCCACTGAACAAGCTGTCGATTTCAACGCTGGCTCCGGCCCCTTTACTGGCCGCACGAAGGAGATCAGCCATGAAGTTCTTCAGTTCATCGAATCGGTCTAGTGTGTAATCCATGTCGATTGGCAAAATGTCGTGCCCGGGTTCAACGCCGACGTAGGACTGCTCTGTCTGCTTGTAGACACGGGATCTGTGTTTGATAGTAGCGACCTTTAGGAACAATGGTGTGCCTTTGGTCAATCGATGGAAGTAATCAAGTAGATCAGGCTGAATCGCCTTTGGAATGAAGTAAAAGTCATCCAATATCAAGAATATAGGCTTTGCAGACATGAGCTTGGATGCCTTAGTGAAGATATCCTGATAACGGGATATTTCCGTTCGCAAAGAAGCTAGCTTGTCCACAGAAATGTTCTCCCTCACTTCTGTGCCATGGGTTTCACCCTTGCCCTTCGTTTGTGCGACGCCTGCTTCAGCGCCTGCGACTCCGGCCTGAATGCCCGCGCATGATTTCTTCATTGCCGTCATGGATGTCGTAGTGGTAACCCGCTTTTCTCCGGCAACCGGTTCGTCGAGCTTCTGGGTGAGTGTCGCGATCTCCTTCTTCACGATCTTCTGCAGCCTTGCCTTGGCTCCACCAACTCGGTACCACTTTCTAGTCTTGGCTAACTCACCATTGAGCCCGACCAGGGTCGCAATCAGTACCTTGACAAGGATGTTCGGAAACGGGATGTCCTTGAACGTCTCAAGATTACAGAATATGGCAAGATGCTTTCCCTCTTTCTGAAGGGATTTCATTAGAGTTGACTTTCCGGCCCCTCTCCTTCCATACACCAAGTGGTTCTGTTTTGTCGTGAGGCGCGCGGCATAGTTGCGCGGATCAAGGAACTCAAGCCCGGCATTGCCAGACGTGCGTATGTTCTCTTCAATATGCCGGGTCAGTTTAGCAAGTTCGGTCGCGTCGAAGTCCATGATAGCCCTCCCACAGAATTGTCTCGTGCCATTGCTTACTGAACCAGTATATGGTTGTACAAAGGTACTATGCAAGTGGATTCCGTAATCCTCATTCAATCGCCGCGTATATTCCTAAGCCACCCTTCGGCGGGCTCAGGGTGACTTGTTAGAGAAACGAAAAGAGTATGTGGCGCAGTCGGAGGCAGATCAGAGATCTGCTGATTGCGAATCACTTGTCATCCAAGCTGGTATTTCCCACAACGTTCCAGCATCGTCATTCCTGCGGTCGCAGGAATCCATTGATATCTTGTTAATGGGCCCCTGCTTTCGCAGGGGTGACGGGTCTGGCGACCCGTCTGTCCCGTCGGGTTTCTCGCTTGTCCACTAATCGCGGACAACCTCGGAGTCCCGACCTGTAAACGAACAAGGCGGCAATGCCGATGGTTTGCATTGCTCCGATACCAGAACACACAAAAGCCCGGGAGACAATGGCTCTCGGGCTTTTTCAAAGAGTCGCGCGGACAGGGGACGGAGGTTTGTCCCCCGGGGACGCTGTACGAATCTATTCCTGTGCCGGCTGCGCAAACCGAACCGACGGGCAGGGCGCAGCCTGGTCCAGTTGTGATGCCTGAACCAGTTGACGGATGACATCGACGTTTTTGGACGATACCTCGGTAAGCTTGAACCCGGCCTGATGGAAACCTTCCTTGGGCGCCGGACGGCACCAGAGGCACTTAGCCTCAAAGTCGACCGTGTTGGCCCCGTAGATCTCCACCGGCAGGTCTATGCGCAGACGACGACGAACTCCGGCCTCGATCTGTTTTTCACAGGTGAGCATAACACCTTCCGTGGTGATGTCAGATATGCGACCGACAAATGCCTCGGTCTCACAGTCATAAACGCCAAAAAAGACGTTGGTCCGCCAACGCTTGTGTCTGCGTTTTTCTTCGTGCATGAGTTCCTCCCCGTCAAAGCGGCATATATGATCATATTAGTTCGACATGATCGCAACTGTTCAGCTGCGGCAGACGGCCGATGGCCTTATTGATCGATATCGGCGAGCGATCGGGATGCTAAAATATGGACCAGGGAGAAATTGCGACACCCGGTGTCAGAGCATAGTCAGATTGCCCCGGAATCGCGGGGGAAAACCACCCGGAATGACTGCGAATGTATAGAATGCCGAATCTACGGATCGAGGGAATCAGGACAAAATTCCTCGGCCAACAGGCTGAACAATACATCGTCATAATACTCACCATTCAGCACATGGTGCCGCCGCAGTCGCCCGTCCTCTCTGAACCCCAGGGATAACAGCAGGCGAATAGCACCGTCGTTGAACGCCCCAGTCTGCGCCATGACTTTGTTCATGTTCAGATCTCGAAACAGGTGTCCCAGAACGAGTGCCAGCGCTTCGGCGGTGTATCCCTGGCGGCGAAACTGTGGTCCCGTGAGGAAGCCAACTTCCGCGCTGCGGTTGCGCGGGTTGACATCGAAATACGTGATCCGTCCGACCAGTCGAGAGTCGCCAAGCAGTCGAACCGCATAGGTACAGGAGGCGTTGCCCGTGCTGCTCCGGGCGAAGCGGGCGTGCAACTGAGGGTGAGTTATGGGCTCTATGGGACGGCAGGTGAGACGCTGCGGATCGGATTCCAGAAACCAGTCATGGAGTTGATCCAGATCGCTCTCACGGACTTCCTCCACCACAATTCGTTGGCCGCTGAGACGAAGGGACTCGCTCATGGATATAACTCCTGCAGGAACGTTCGGTGGCGTAAGTATTGGCATCCAAACCGGCCCTGTCAAGAAGATGAATGGGACGGAATTGTTATTCTTGCCCTTGATTACCCGGCATGATATGCATACAAAGCCATTCAAGACATGGAGGTGACATGGAGTTCATTTTACTGTTGGTTGTGACCCTTGCGACGGCGGTGCTGGTGTCCCTGGGCGTAGTAGCCCTCTTTCGCAAGCCGGTCGACCGGATTTTCTTCCGAATCATCGGTGAGGACATCGCCGTGGCCTGGCGGAAGTTTCTTATTTTTGCCCTGTTTGTGGTCGGCGTCTCCTCAGGGGTTCGCATCTGGCGACTCGAACGCTTCATCCAGCCCCAGGGTACCGATGGTACCGTGCCGGTGTTGAGTGCCGAGGTCTGGGGACTTGAGATTTTCCGTACCGTGCTCGATACGCTGGGTGGACTGGCCTGGGCCCTGTTCATTTTCTTTGTTGTCGCCCTTATTGCCTTTGTGATTGTGAAACGAGGGGAGACCCGGACTACTCCGCAGTCCTGAGTCCGCGGTTGTCAGACCAAACAAAACGGCCCCGACGTACTCGTCAGGGCCGTTGGAACGATCACTAATCGTAAGCTAGTGGATCGTTTTGCCAACGATCCTTTCGGTATCCCTGGCGATGACCAATTCCTCGTTGGTGGGAATCACCAGCGTGTGCACGGTAGCGTCGGCGGTGGAAATCTCTTTCTCCACGCCGCGTGTCGCCTTGTTAACCGCCTCGTCCAGCCTGACACCCAGGAACTCCAGGTTTTCGCAGGACTTGCTTCTGACTACCGATGAGTTTTCACCCACTCCGGCCGTAAACACCAGCACGTCCACACCCCCCATGGCGGCGGCGTAAGAACCGATGTACTTCCGGATGCGATAGCAATACACATCAAGAGCGAGTTTCGCGTTGGCGTTGCCGTCGGCCGCCGCCGTTTCGATTTCCCGCAAATCCGATGACACCCCGGAGATCCCCATTACGCCCGAGTGTTTATTGAGCAGGGTATTACCCTCGTGCAGCGATAGCTCCTCGCGCGCCATGATATGCAGGATAATCGCCGGGTCGATATCGCCCGAACGGGTACCCATCAGAAGACCCTCGAGCGGCGTGAAACCCATCGACGTGTCTATTGACACCCCCTTATCGATAGCGGCGATTGAGGCGCCGTTACCCAGGTGGGCCGTGATGACCTTCATCTCGGAGAGCGGCCTGCCGATCATGGATGAGGCTCGCTCGCTGACATAGCGATGCGAGGTGCCGTGAAAACCGTACCGCCGAATACCAAACTTGCGGTAAAAAACGTGGGGGATACCGTAGATGTAGGCGTGGGCGGGCATACCCTGATGGAAAGCGGTGTCAAATACGCCCACCATGGGGACTCCCGGCAACGATGCCTTGCAGGCGTTGATGCCGCGAATGTTGTGCGGGTTGTGCAGCGGAGCCAGTTCAATCATCTGGCGTAACGTGCCCATCAGCTCATCGGTGATGAGCACGGAGTCTTTAAACGCCTCACCGCCGTGCACCACTCGATGGCCGACCGCATCGATCTCTTCCTTGTTTTTGATGACGCCGTGGTTTTCGGACATCAGCATGGAAATGATATACTGGACTGCGGCAATGTGATCCAGAATGTCGGCGCCGACCTTGACTTCATCCCGGTCAAACGGCTTGTGGGTCAGAACGGAGCCGGCCATGCCGATCCGTTGCACCGATCCCTTGCCCAGGGCGGTTTCAGTCGAGGTATCAATCAACTGATACTT
>JAHIVM010000197.1 GCA_018816665.1 Candidatus Zixiibacteriota bacterium | reverse complement strand
ATCATCTGGCCGGGCAACCTGCTGCAGGGATCTACGCTTGATCGCGCCACGCCCAGCCCCATCCCGGTGACACGCGGCGGCGGCACCGTCGTGCTCGCGCTCAATAACGGCGCCGATTCGGTCAGCCGAACCGTCTCCGAGATGACCGTCTCCCAGGTGTTTAACGCCCAGAACCAGATCATCTCGGAAAATCCGGGTGCCATCCCGGCCCGCTTTGCACTCTCCATAGAAGAAGTACACTCGCGCGATCAGCTGGCCCTGGCGCTCGATGTTGCCGCGCGCAATCTCACCGGCGAAGTAGCGGCGTCGCTAAGCTTCAGCACCGACCGCGAATACAATCGCTTTGTAGTCAAGCTTGACCAGTCGTTCTACACGATGGTGTACCAGTTGCCCACGTCAAAAGAAGAAGTGTTTGGTCCCAATGTGACGGCAGCGCAGTTGACCCCGTACATGGGCCCGGGTAACCCGCCGGCGTTTATTTCATCGGTGACCTACGGCCGTAAATTCTACCTGTTAATCGAATCAACTTCCTCACGCACCGAAATGAGCGCGTCCCTCGATGCCTCCTTCCGGGCGGCGGTTGCCTCCGGCGAGCTGGGTGCCGATGTTGACTATGTGACATCGCTACAGAATGTCCGCATCAAGGCCTACGCCCTGGGTGGTGAGTCCAACGATGCCATCTCGGCGGTCACGACCGACTTCGAGACGCTCAAGGAATTCCTCGGTCGCGGCGCGACGCTCAACACGGGGGAGCCGCTGTCGTATGTCGTGCGGTCGCTCGCGAACCCGTCGATGATCGTCAAAACCAAAGTTGCCACCGAGTATGACATTGTTGACTGTGTGCCGATAGGCGAATCGATCGACAATCCGATCGTGTGGTTCCGTGCCGATCACGGGGTGACGTCCACGGGGACGGCCAAGCTGGTCACGCGCTGGGCGAATTTCTTCTCCAAGCCGGAGTACGATGCGCTCCCGCCAACCAAGGCGTACGGCGGACGGTTGATTGCCAACGCTCTCCCCGGCCCGAATTTGCCGGCCATCCAGTTCTCGCCCGGTTCGGGCAGCACCAGCAACGAGGCGCGGCTGGGGTTTTCCGGCGCCAACTTCATCGGCACCGACTTCACGATATGGGTGGTGGCAAAACTCGAATCGCAGTTTGCAAACTATCCCGAATACCTGATGTTTGGTTCCGGCACGAATCCGTCGAGCACGTTTGATATCGGCTTCCGTAACAGCAACCAGTTGACCGTCACCAACCACCATGACACCCTCAACGTGTCGAGTGTTGTGGCCGTGGATCAGTTCAAACTGTACACGATACGGTTCAGCCAGGCGAACGGGCTGGAAGTGTTTATCGATGGTGACCTGACCCCGACCGGTGCGAACTCAGCGATCACCCAGAGGCTGACCTCGTTTTTGGGGGCGCGGATCGGGTCGAAAAACGGTAATCCGTTGATGATTGCGGAGTTCAAGGCGTATGGTGCGGCGGTATCGGAACTGCAGCGGAAATCTCTTGATAAGGCCCTTCTGGTCAAATACGGGTTGTAGTCCTCCCTGAAATGCGGCTATGCCTGTACACGGTGGGGCAGGATCCTGTTGGGGGTCCTGCCTTACTTATTGGGGTGGGCATCCAATCACTCTTCCCTTTGTAGGTCGGGTTCCGAAGTCCGCCATCGGCGGAGTGAGAAACCCGACATGGGCACGCCAAATGTGATTGCGCCGTTATGCAGCTTCACTATCCTATCACAAATAAAGAGATTGGGCGGGAGCCCGAATGAAATCACTGCGCAGGGTCTACATACCGGGAGCGATCTATTTCGTGACCGTCATTACCTTCAATCGAAGGCCGATTCTTCTGCGCGATCCCGATCTCTTCCTGAGCAGCTGGAAGCTTGTCCGGCCATCTGCGTGGGTTACCCTCCCAGATCATTTCCATATCGTTGTGACACCTCCGGCTGGGAACATCTCCGATTTGATGCACCGTTTTAAGATCACGTACGCACGTAGATTTCGGGACAAATACGGACCCGGCAGAGTGTGGCAGAATCGATTCTGGGACCGTGTAATGAGGGATCAGAAGGAGTTGAATCATCACCTTGATTACATTCACATCAATCCCGTCCACCACGGGCTGATTACCGGGCCTTTTGAATACAAGCACTCGTCAGCATCACAGCATCTCGCCGCCGGTTTCTACCAATCTGATTGGGGAGGCAGTGACATAATAGACATCGAAGGTGATTTCGGGGAGTAGCGACTCCATACTGCCTAGGCCGTTGTCGGGTTATTCGCTCACTCGCTATTCGCGAGCGATCTCAGAACCCGACCTACATGAAGAGAAGAAGTGTCCCCACTACCGGACTATGACTGAACTTCTTTTGTAGGTCGGGTTCCGAAGTCCGCCATCGGCGGAGTGAGAAACCCGACATGGGCAAATCCACATGTAAACACGTAGGATACCCGCTACCATCGCTCCCCCCTCGCTCACCCGGCCGCGAACCGCTTCCGGCAATTCGCCAGCACGTACGGCCAGGCCCGCTCGAAATACTCGTAATACCTGTCCCAATCCTCCCCCTCGCCTATCCCCAGCAGCGTGTGACGAATCCGGGTCTGCGTTTCGCCAACAACCTCGAATTGCATCACCACCCAGGTCTTTTTGTCCGCGTCGCGGAGACTCGGGATCGACGGCGGGGCGTTCCATTCGTAGGACAACATCTGCATCGGGAGATAACTCAAGACGCGGCAGCCCTCGGACCCGCGCGATCCCGGTGCGGCATCCATATCAAAATAAATCTCGTACCGTCCGCCGATACGCAGGTCTATATCAACATTCGGTGAGAAAAACTTCTGCGCCCCCTCGGTTGTTGTCCAGGCCGCCCAGACATCATCGAGGGAGGCATCAACCGTGACTTCGTTGATAAGAGATCGATCCGTCATATCCGTGTTCCTATTTCTCCATGGTGTAAAGCCCGATGATAAGTCCGTCGGGATCGGCAAACATGGCCGAGGCGCCAATCCCCGGAATAGGGGTCGGCGGCTGAATCATCTTCCCGCCCAATTCGATAGCCTTGTCCAGATATTCCTGCAAATCATCAACCATCACGTAAACGGTCACGTACGGCTTGTATCCGTCGGGGGCCGCAAACACACCGCCGCCGATACTCCGGTCCCCGGCCGGCGACACCATGCCGTAGTCCATCCCCTCGGCTTTGCGAATGTCCCAATCAAAAAGACTGGAATAAAACGTCGTGGTCTTCTCGGCATTGCTCCCCGCAATTTCAAAATGCACAACGGGCTTAGGCATGGGCTGACTCCTTTGACGTAGTTTGCTGCAGACATGGGGTTGTCCGGTGGTCACTCGCCTGTCGAGCGTGCTTTCCGGGATATATTGTTGTAACACGAAGGCTCCATTTGTGTTTCCAGGCAACCATTATCTTCGGTCAGGGGTGAGTACTGCCTCGGCCCGGAACACGATCGAACTCCGTCTTGTTTGAAAGGATGGCAGTAGTTATAGTATGGCAAGGCGCCATATCTAACCCTTGCTGCCTGAGGAGTTTTTGTGAGCAAACCGGGAGATAAAAATCAGATTCGGACCGCGGTCCGCGATCACTACGCGCAGGCCATCACGCGAAAATCCGGCTGCTGCAGCCCCCGGCCGGTGGAACTGACCGCCGAATCGGCCGACAAATTCGTACAGCTTTCGGGCTACACCAAAGAAGACCTTGCCCGCGTCCCGGAAAACACGACCTCCTTTGGCTGCGGCAACCCGGTGAGTTTTGCCGATGTCAAACCCGGTCAAACCGTGCTGGACCTGGGCTCCGGCGCCGGCATGGATCTTATCCTGGCGGCCGGTCGGGTGGGCCCCGAGGGACGGGTAATCGGCCTGGACATGACTCCGGAAATGATCGAGGTCTGCCGCAAAAACCTGGCCACGGCCGGGATTACCAACGCGGAGGTCCGTCAAGGGGTCATGGAGGAAATGCCGGTGGCGGATCAGGAAACCGACTGGATAATCTCCAACTGTGTGATCAACCTCTCCCCCGAAAAAGAAAAAGTGTTTGCCGAGGCCTACCGCGTACTCAAGCCCGGTGGACGGATGTTGATCTCTGATATTGTGACTCAGGATCTGCCCGATGATCTTCGCGGCGATATGTCTGCCTGGGTGGGCTGTCTGGCCGGGGCCGAGGAGGAAGCCGACTATTTGCGGTTGATGGAAGACGCGGGTTTCGTAGATGTCAAAATTGTCGAGAAACTGGTGTACGACCGTGCCGCCCTGGGCGCGCTGGCCGGAGATGCCAGCGGCTGCTGCTCCGGCAACGAGACAGGTGAGAT
Organism: Candidatus Zixiibacteriota bacterium; assembly: GCA_018816665.1. Lineage (GTDB taxonomy): Bacteria > Zixibacteria > MSB-5A5 > GN15 > FEB-12 > JAHIVM01. The sequence goes on along the minus strand of JAHIVM010000197.1, from coordinate 605 downwards.
CTCGGCGGACATGGTTGAGAAATTCGCCGATCGGGTAGCCTCGGTGCGGGTGTCGGCCCGCAAAGCGGAATAGCGGCCGGCGGTTACTTCCAGGTCTGCGCCAGCACCCGCAACCAGTTCTGATGCGTGATTTTGTTGAGAGCGTCGTGGTTGAACCCGTGACGGTGCAGCGCCTCAACCAACAACGGCAATCCCGTCACATCCCCCATCTCATTCGGAATAGTGGCGCCGTCAAAATCCGACCCAAACGCCACATGGTCAATGCCGATACGATCGGCGATATATGCCATGTGCCGCACGAGCGCCTCGATAGGCGTGTTGGCATCATTCCAGCCGTCGACCTCGCGACGGATATCTCCCACGCAGAAGTTCACTCCCACCACGCCGCCGCTTTCGCCGATGGCATCGAGTTGTTTGTCGGTCAAATTGCGGGTGGTGGCCGTCAGGGCATGAGCGGCGGCATGGGTGTCTACCAGCGGTGCCGATGACAACTTTGCGACCTCCCAGAAGCCTTTTTCATTGAGGTGGGCCAGATCGATAACGATGCCCAGCTCATTGCAGGCGCCAACCAGATGTCTTCCGGCATCGGTCAGTCCGGGGCCCGT
>JAHIVM010000196.1 GCA_018816665.1 Candidatus Zixiibacteriota bacterium | reverse complement strand
GTAAATCGGGAGGCGCTGAATATTGCCGTGGAGATTGCCCTGCTGCTTGGTACCAGCGTGGTAGGGGAATTGCATATCACGCGTAAACAGTATCTCGACGGCAGCATTCCTACCGGTTTCCAGCGGACGGCGATAGTCGGCATTGAGGGGGAGATTCCGCTCCAACACAAAAAAGTGCGGATTATCCAGCTCAGTATTGAGGAAGACTCCTGCCGCGAGGTTTCCGATGTCGGTCACCTCCGCGTGTACACCACCGATCGTCTGGGCATGCCGCTTATCGAGTCAGTGACCTACCCCGACATGCTTACGCCCCAGGAGGCCGCCGAGGCCGGTGATTACCTTCGTCATCTGGTCCGTTCCACCGGCAAAGTCCGCACGGGCATTGGTGCCGGTCGTCAGGATGTCAACGTGAGTGTGACCGGCGGCACCCGGGTGGAGATCAAAGGGGTCGCCCATATTCGCTGGATTCCCCAGTTGACACACAACGAGGCTTTTCGCCAGGTATCGCTGCTGCAGATCAAGTCTCTGCTGGAGAAGCGGGGATTGTCGGCCGACGCGTGGACGATCAGCCATCAGGACATTTATATCGAAAAGCTCAGTGATCCCACTGAAGACCCTGTCGAGGCTGCGAAAAAGAAGCGGCGCCTGACTGTCATCAACCTGCCGGGTTTCGCGGGCGTGCTCTCGCACTTCACCCAGCCGGGCCAGGTGTTCGCCAACGAACTCAGCGATCGGCTCAAAGTGATTGCCTGCCTGGAACGTCCGAATCTCCAGCATTCAGAGCAGGAGGACGACGGTCTTTCGGCGGCCGATCGCGCCGTACTGCGAAAGGAAGTCGATGGCAACGATGGTGATGCCCAGCTCCTGATCTGGGGACCGTCTCAGGATATCGACACGGCCCTGGAGGTTATCGAAGAACGCTGCAAAATGGCGTTTGACGGTGTACCCAACGAAACCCGCAAGGCGCTTCCGGACGGGACAACAATTTTTGAGCGCGTGCTACCGGGGCCGGATCGCATGTACCCGGATACGGACTCGGCGCCCATTTCGATCAAGGAAGAGCTGATTGAAGCCTGCCGCAAGAACCTCCCCGTCCCGATCGGCGACTATCTCTCCCTGTTGCGCCGGTGGAACGTGCCCGAAGATACGCATTACTATCTCATCCGGCACAATCTGGCGGCCCGGATCGGCGAGATTGCCGACAGCAACGGACTGTCTCCCGCCTTTGTGGGGACCATGTTCGGACATACCGTCAAAGGTGTGCTGCGCCGTCACGGCTGGAGCGAGGGTTTTTCGTTTGATCGTGTGGTTGAGCTCTGTCACTTCGCGGTTGCGCAAAGGCTGGAGCGTCAGGTGCTCCGCGAACTGGTGCCGCTGGTGTGCCGAAAACCGCAGGAGTCGTTCGAGTCGCTGCTTGTGAGTCTGCATCCGCAGGTGCTCAGCGATGACCAGCTTGCGGGCAAGGTGCGCGAGTTGGCCGAGGAGTTTGGTCGGATCGGCAAGTCAGAAGATCCCGGAGCTCTTGAGCGCTGGACGGTGGGACAACTGAAACGACAGGCGCTGGGGAGCAAGCCCATGCCGGAACTGCAGAGTCTGGTGAAGCAGGAGGTGAGCCGTGGCTGATGCAGTGAAGGGTTACAAGGGTGCCGCCCGGTCGATTCTGGAGGAGTTTGGTGTTTCGGTGTGGAGCGACGCCGATATCAGCACGACCCGGGGTGAGTTCCACGGTGTTATTCTGCCGCGTTCAGAGAACGACGATGATCAGCATATTGTGCTGAAACTGGTGACCGGGTACAATGTTGGTATCGATGTGAAAACGATCACCGGCATGACCGAGCACGGGCGCAAGGAAGCCAACTACAAAATCCCTGAGAAGCAGTTTCCGGTCTCGGAGAACAAGCCCAATATCAAGCTGTTTGGCACCGGGGGGACGATTGCCTCGCGCCTGGACTATCGTACCGGGGCGGTAATTCCCGCTTTCTCCCCGGGCGAGTTGTACGGCGCGGTTCCGGAACTGGCCGATATCTGCAATCTCACCACCGACAAGCTGTTTGCAGTTTTCAGCGAAAACATGGGACCCAGCCAGTACATCGAGCTGGCAGAAGCCATCGGCGAACAAATCAGAAGCGGGATCGACGGTATCGTGGTTGGACACGGAACCGATACGATGCACCACACGGCCGCGGCCCTGTCGTTCATGGTGCAAAACTCGCCGGTGCCGATCGTCATGGTCGGCTCGCAGCGATCTTCGGACCGTCCGTCGTCCGACGCCGCCCTCAATCTGATCCATGCCACCAAAGCGGCTGCCGAATCGGATCTGGCCGAAGTGCTGGTGTGTATGTTCGG
>JAHIVM010000195.1 GCA_018816665.1 Candidatus Zixiibacteriota bacterium | reverse complement strand
GATGGAGATTGCCCGTTTTCTGCTGGATCACGGCGCATTTGTCAATGTTCAGGAAGCACGATGGGGACGGACCGAGCTGCACGCAGCGGCGGGCCGAGGTTTTCGCGATCTGGCGGACATGTTGATTGAGGCCGGAGCGCGGACGGATATCAGAGACAACAAGGGCAAAACCGCCGCCGACCTGGCCTTTGAACGCGGTTTCAGCCAGATTGGCTACGCTCTTCTGGCGGCGGGTGCGCCGGACAGCAATCTGGTGGCGCAACTCACGCAACCGTCGCCCCTGGAACAGGAAGTTGCTCCCGGTGAGGCTTTCGTGTGGCACCTGGGACACTCTGGGTGGGCGGTCAAAACGCAGAACAACTTCCTGGTGTTTGACTATTTCTCGTTTCCTGAGCAGGCAGCACCGGATCAACCGTCGCTGGCCTGCGGCCGGATTTGCCCGACGCAGTTGCAGGGACAGAACGTTACCTGCTTTGTCAGCCACCACCACGGTGACCATCTGGATTCCTGTATCTACGGATGGCGGGATTCCCTGCAAAACATAGCGTATGTGTCGGGTTGTCCGCTGCCGGGTTTGACGCAAGGTGAATACACGTTTATGCAGCCGCGTCAGGATACCACGGTCAACGATATTCGCGTAACAACGATTTACTCGACCGATGCCGGAGTCGGTTTCCTGGTGGAGGTTGACGGTCTTACGCTTCTGCATGCCGGAGACCATGCCAACGGCGGTCCCGGGTTGATGCAGGCGTATACCGATGAGATTGATTTCGCCGGTGAACGGGCGCCGAATATCGACTTCTCGTTTTTTGGTATTCGCGGCTGCAGCCTGGGTGACCCTGAATCGGTACGGGACGGTGTGTATTATTCTCTGGAACATCTGAACATGGGGGTCACGTTCCTGCAACACGCCGCTGCCGCTACCTGGGCGTATCAGGACTGGGCCGACTCGGCCGCAGTACGTTTCCCCGACGCCGTGTTTGGGTGTCCTACGGACTTTGGCGAGGTGTTTCATGTTAAGGACGGCAAGCTGGTGCAGAACGACGGCACTCTGGCCGGGATAGAGGCCACGCGGTAAGCCGCAATAAACCAGATTCCTCGACATCTCCTGAGATGTCCCTCCCCCGGGGCGGTGCGGACGGCGGATCCGCATCGCCCCAACGTTTATTCCCCAGGGATCCGGCGGATTGATGGGCCCGGCAGGTCAGGGTTGGACGCGGGTTTTCTCTGGTGTCCCGAAGTGGCTGTGAATATCCTGCGTTCAGGCAGGTAGTATCGGTGAGGATATGCAGGGAGAGGACTATGTCGAAATCTTCATCATCTATCCGGGCCAGGCGAATTCTGCTGGCGACGCGCGTGGGGTTCGTCACTTTGCTGGTGGCCGTTGGTGCCTGTTTGATCTGGGCTGATCCACTGATCGGAACCGTGGCGATTGCCGGATCGGCCGCCGCTCTGTACCTGATTGTGCGCTGGCAGCACGGGAGGGTAGCGTACCGGTGCCGGCGGTGCAGTCACGAGTTTCGTATTACCAAAACGATTGAGTTTGTCAGCCCGCATACGCCCGACAGCAAGTTGCTGAGATGTCCGTCGTGCAGCGAGGTCAACTGGTGCGCGGCGTTGACGGTTGACGATGTGTCCCGGCCTGTCGGGAGATAAAAAAAGGCCGGCTCTGGGTAGAACCGGCCTTGAAATGTCTGAAGTCGGATTTAGTCGACCAGGACCTTTTCCAGTCTTTCGACCAGGTAGTCCATTTCTTCGTCGTTAATCGTCAGCGGCGGCGAAATGCGGATTGTATGGCCGTGGCTGTCGTTGGCCAGCACGCCAAGATCCAGCAATTTGCGGCAGAACACCATGGCATCGCCACTCTTCACCTCGATACCGATAAACAGGCCGCGTCCGCGCACTTCCTTAACGTGAGAGGATTTGGCCGCAACGGCCTCGATTCTCTTTTTCAGGACAGCGCCTACCTTGGCAGCCCGGCCCGGCAGGTCGTCATCGACCAATACGTCGAGAGCGGCAATGCCGGCTACGCAGGCCAGCGGGTAGCCGCCGTACGTGGAACCATCGCTGCCCGGCTTGAACACCATGTCCATCAGGGCGCTGTTGGTGACGAGAACGGACAGCGGAACAAGACCGCCGGAAATGGCTTTGCCCAGGATGATGGCATCGGGAACGACGTTTTCATGCTCAAAGCAAAACATCTTACCGGTGCGGCCGAGACCGACCTGGATTTCATCGAAAATGAGGAGCAGGTCATGTTTGTCGGCGACCTCGCGGCAGGTTTTCAGATAGCCCTGTTCGGGGATATACATGCCGCCTTCACCCTGCATCGGTTCCACGAGTATGGCGCAGGTGTTCTCGTTGACGGCGTCCGCGAGCTGTTTGCCGTTGCCATAGTCAACCATCTTAAAGCCCGGGGTCAGGGGACCAAAGCCCTCTTTGTACTTCGGGGTGGATGACATGGAAACGATGGTAATCGTACGACCGTGGAAGTTATTGCCGGCCACGATGATTTCCTGTTTGCCGTCGGCAATTCCCTTCGACTTGTACCCGTAATAGCGGGCCAGTTTCACGGCGGTTTCGACAGATTCAACACCACCGTTTTTCGGCAGGGCCTTGTTGCCCTCTTTGCCAAATCGCAGTCCGAGCTGCGGAACGAGGGTGCTGATCTTTTTGAGAAACAGTCCCAGAACGTCGGTATACACGACGTTTGAGATAACCGAGCCATAGTTGCCGTCGAGCGCATTCTTAAGCGCGGCAACGATTTTCGGATTGTGGTGGCCCTGGTTGGCTGCCGAATACGCGGCAAGGCAGTCCAGATACTTAGATCCGTCCTGACTGTACAGCCAGCAGCCTTCAGTCTTGCGGACGACCAGATTGAGGCGACCATAGTGGTGGGCGCCAAAAACCTGTTCGGCATCCAGAATGTCTTTATCGGAGGCTTGGGAGAACCCAAGGGCAGCCTGATTCATAGTATTTATATCGGTCATAATACTACCCTCGTGCTAAAAGTTACATTGCCGTTATTGGCAGCCCACCATGATAATACTTTAAATTTAAAACTCAAGGCTTTCCGGGGGCTTTTCGACCCATCTTTGTCCCTGAGTCCATCGATATGTATCCGCTTGCGTTTTCTGTGTAGTTTCATAGGTTTACGAGGAATGAACATCACCGCCGAAACAGTCAAGCAACTGGCCACCGAGGTCGGTTTTGATCTTTGTGGAATCACTTCGCCGGATACTATTCCCGAAGTGAGGACCCAGTACTATAACTGGCTGGCCCGGAAATTCCACGGCGAGATGAGTTATCTGGAAAACGAACCCGAGCGGCGGACCGAACCCCGGCGACTTATGGACGGGATTGGGTCTATCATCATGCTTGGCCTGAACTACTATCAGCCGGACAGTGAGACGGCCCCGCCCGGGCACGGCCGGGTTTCCCGGTATGCCCGGGGACGGGACTACCACAAGATAATCGTGGGAAAAACCAAAAAGCTCATCCGCAGGATGCGAGAACTGACCCCGGCCGGCGAAAGCAATGAGTACAAATGGTATGTGGACTTTGGGCCGGTGCTGGAGCGGGCTTATGCCGAAAAGGCCGGATTGGGCTTTATCGGCAAAAACAGCATGTTGATCAGCCGGGCTTTTGGCTCCTGGCTGTTCCTCTCCGAAGTTGTCACGACTCTCAGGCTGGAACCCGATGATCCCCGGGCGATCAACCACGGACGGTGCGGTTCCTGTACGCTGTGCATTGATGCCTGTCCAACCGGGGCTATTGTCGAGGACCGGGTAGTGGATGCCACTCGGTGTATCTCGTATCTGACCATTGAGCGGCCGACCGAGATTGCCGAGGACCTGGCCCGGGGGATGGGCAATCGCATATTCGGCTGCGATGTGTGCCAGGATGTATGCCCGCATAATCATCGAGCGGTAGTGACCGGCGAGAAGGAACTGCTGCCATCGCATGGAGTTGGCGAGTTCCTGGAAGCTCGCCGCGTGCTGGAGATGAGGACTCGCGAGGAGTTTCTGGACCTGGCCGCCGGAACCAGCCTGGTGCGGACCCGACTTGAGGGTTTGCAGAGGAACGCCCGGATCGTGCTTCGGAACGAGGCGATGGGAATTGCTGATACCACGGCCCCGGACGACGAGAATTCGAAGTAGACCGGTGTTCCGGTGCGGCCTGTTTGCCCCGATCAATCCTCACCTCCTGTGATCCTGAAATTTCGATTGACCGGGGCGGGAAAAAAGGCCTAATTGGCGCTATGGCAGAAATTGCACCTTCGGTTCTGGGAGCGGATTTTGCCCGGCTGGGCGAGGAAATCGCCAGTGCGGGCGAGGCCGGAGTGAACATGCTCCACCTCGATATTATGGACGGTCATTTCGTTCCCAATATCTCATTTGGCCCGGCGGTCGTGGCTCGAATCGACCAGCTTACCGATGCTTATCTCGATGTCCACCTGATGCTTTCCGAACCCGAGAAATACTTTGATGATTTTGTTAAGGCCGGCGCCGATGCCATCACGTTTCACCTGCAGGTCCATCCCGATCCCGTGCCGTACGCCCGTCAGATCAGGGATATGGGAGTGCATGCCGGTATCTCGATCAATCCCGATATCCCGGTAGACAACGTACTGCCGTATCTCGAGCATTTTGACCTGTTTCTGGCGATGTCGGTGTTTCCGGGATTTGGCGGCCAGAAGTTCATCCCCGAGGTCCTTGACAAGGTCAGGACCGCGAGGAAGCATATAGACAGTAACGGTCTGGCCACAAAGATCATGATCGACGGCGGTGTGGATCTCACCAATGCTGCTGAAGTAGTAGCGGCCGGCGCTGATATCCTGGTCATGGGGACAGCATTTTTCAGTGCCCATGATTGACGGCAGGTGGTTCAGACAGTCACGGATCTTTCTTAATCGACTCACACATGAGGCGAGCATGAAACAGGGAACGTTCACGGTTTTCTCCGGAATTGTTGCATCCGCTTATGATCGGGCGCTGGCCAAAGGCACTCGGAGCGATGTTGTTCGTCAGTTTATGCAGCGCAAGGCGGCTGTGTTCACCAAGAAGCAGTCGGTGCGGAAGCTGATTGCCAATCGGCTGGGCTGGGTGGACAGCGCCGCGAAGATGAAACGTCAGGTGAAAGCCATAGAATCCTTTGGCAACGACGTTTTTGGCAGCGGCATTACCCAGGTGGTACTCATGGGCATGGGGGGATCATCGCTGTGCCCCGATCTTTTCAGCCTCATGCACAAAAAGCACCCGAAGTTGAAGTCGTTTGATGTCATTGACTCGACTGACCCGGCGGCGGTACGGGCTATTGCCCGCAAAATCGACCCGAACAAAACGCTGTTTATTGTGGCCTCGAAGTCGGGCGGGACGGTTGAGACGCGTTCGCATGAGGTGTTTTTCCTGGGGTTGCTCCAGGCTGCCGAAGTTCGTCAGCCTGGCCGTCATTTTGTTGCCATCACGGATCCGGGCAGCGGCTTGCAGAAGTATGCTCGGCGGCTCAAATATCGCAAGATCTTCCTGAACCCGCCGGACATCGGCGGCCGGTACTCTGCCTTGTCCTATTTTGGATTAGTCCCTGGTTTTTTTGCCGGGGTAGACCTGACGGCGCTGCTCGATGACGCCCTCATGATGCAGAAGCTATTGCTGGAGCGGGAGGGCGAACTCAATCCGGCGCTTGCGCTGGGATCGCTCATGGCGGTGGCAGCCAAAAAAGGCCGGGACAAAATGACCTGCGTGGCCTCAAAGCGGACGGCACCACTGGTGCCGTGGGTTGAACAACTCGTGGCCGAGTCGACGGGCAAGCAGAAGAAGGGTGTGGTGCCGATTGAACACGAGCCGGTCGGCAAGATAGACGGGTACAAAAACGATCGTCTGTTTGTGTTTTTCCGCATGGCCGGCGAGAAGGTGCCGGAACACATGCGACTGCACAACGCCCTTACAAAAAAGAGACTCCCGGTGGTTGATATTGTGCTGGGCGGCAAACACGAACTGGGAAGGCAGTTCCTGTTGTGGGAAGCGGCGACCGCGGTTGCCGGCTATCATCTCGGTATCAATCCTTTCGACGAACCCAATGTCACCGAGAGCAAAAACAACACTAACGAGCTGTTGGCGGCATTTGAGCGGTCCGGTGAATTCCCGGATCAGAAGGCCCACAGTCGCTGGGGGCAATTGTCGCTGGTGGGTTACGATGCGGTCAAACGGTACAATACCAAAGACCTGGCCAACCTGACGCAGTTCCTGAAGAAGTTTCTGGCCGGGGGGCGCTCCCCCAGGTATTTCTCCTTGCTGAACTACTTCAAGGCCGATGCCAGGACCGAGGCCGCCCTGGAGCGGATTCGCAGGACCGTTCGTGATCGCACCGGGATGGCAACGCTGCGTGGCTATGGCCCCCGGTTATTGCATTCGATAGGTCAACTGTACAAGGGTGGGCCGACCGACGGAATGTTTGTGGTGTTTGTAAAAGCCAACTACGGGCGTTTGCCGATACCGGACCGGGCGTATGATTTCGGTCAGTTGATTGCGGCCCAGGCAATCGGCGATGCCCAGGCATTGATACAACGAAAACTCCCCACGGTCGTTATTGCAATTGAGGGGTCCCCGTCCGAGGGACTTGAGAAATTCGCTAAGGCACTGAGCCGCGCGCTCAGAAAGTAGGAGAAAGGGACGGTGGCAGGCGATGTTTGATCCATGGCGTGGCTTCACAGACGAGAAACTCTCATCGAAGTGGTTTGACACACTGACCGAAACGGCTCGCTCAGCGCGGGGCGACATTCTCAAGATGACAACCGTGGCCGGGTCGGGCCATCCGGGTGGGTCCATGTCATCAATTGATATCTATCTGGTGTTGTACAATATGGCCAAGGTCAATCCTGCCGATCCCGGCTGCGATGATCGCGATCGTATAATCGTCTCGCACGGACATACCTCGCCGGGCGTCTACGCCGCCCTGGGGCACACCGGCTTTTTTGATATCCTCCCGGCGCTTCACGGATTCCGCCAGGGCGGGTCACCGTTTGAGGGGCATGTCGAGCGCTCCGTCCCTGGAGTGGAATGGGATACCGGCAACCTGGGGCAGGGACTGGCGGTTGGAGTCGGCAAGGCCATTTACGGCCGCCTGACCGGCAAGCCGTTCCATACCTATGTGGTCATGGGTGACGGAGAGCAGCAGAAGGGACAGATTGGCGAATCGCGCCGTCACGTACTGAAGTTCGGATTGAATCGGGTGACGGCCATCGTTGATTATAACGGCCTCCAGATTTCGGGAAAAATAGAGGCCGTTCTGCCGCAGAATATCAAGGGGGAGTGGGAAGCCGACGGCTGGAAAGTGATAGAGATCGACGGTCACGATTTGCATCAAATCTACAATGCCCTTCGTACGGCCACCCGCGATGACAAAAAGCCTTACATGATCCTGGCGAAAACCGTGATGGGCAAGGGCGTGTCGTTCATGGAGAACGATGAAAACTACCACGGCGCCGCGGTCAAGCCGGACAAAATAGGCCAGGCCCTGGAGGAACTCGGGGTCGGCAATAACATTGATGAACTCAAGACCCGTCGTTCGCACGGCGTCCCGCCGCAGTTTGATGTACCTCGGGCGGAGTTCCCCCGGGTGGATCCGGGCACACCGATTACGTACGGTGTGGGTGAAACCTCGGACAATCGCGGTGCCTGGGGCAAAGCGCTGGTGTCGGTGGCCGAAGCGAACATGGAACGCGATGGGTTTGTGGCCGGCGTGTTTGACTGCGATCTTTCGGGATCGGTCAAAACCAAGGCCTTCGGCGAGCAGTATCCGGAGAGCTTTTTCCAATGCGGCATCACCGAACATGCCGTCGCGGCCACAGCCGGTGCGCTGTCTACTGAGAAGGCGCTGTCGATCTGGGCGGCGTTCGGAGCCTTTGGTGTCGACGAGACCTACAACCAGGCGCGCCTGAACGATATCAACCACGGCAATGTCAAACTGTTCTGCACGCACTCCGGGGTGAATGTGGGCGAGGACGGCAAAACGCATCAGTGTATCGACTATTTCGGATTGCTCAATTCCACTTTCGGCTGGAAAGTCATCACCCCGGCCGATCCCAACCAGACCGATCGCATCGCCCGTTACGTGTTGAGTACTCCGGGCAACTATGCGGTCATTATGGGCCGGTCCAAGCTGGCAATAGTCGCCGATGAAAAGGGCAAGCCGTTTTTTGGTGGTGAATATTCTTACAAGTATGGTCGTATGGATGTTGTACGCAAGGGTGAGCGGCTCGTGCTTGTGACGGCCGGCAATATGCTGGCGGATGCGCTCGGGGCCTGGAACATGTTGGCGAACGACGGACATCAGATTGCTTTGGTGAGCGTGTCGGACTGGTCGGATATGCATGCGGAGGATCTTTCGATGCTCGCCGAATTCGGACATATCGTTACGCTGGAAGATCACAACGTGAAGACCGGCCTGGGTACGGCGCTGTCGGCCGCCATGTTTGAAGCGGGTCATGCGGCCCGATTCACCAAACTGGGTGTCACCCAGTATGCATCGTCGGGCAAACCGCATGATTTGTACCGGATGCTTGGTATTGATGCTGAATCGGTGGCCGAACGTATCAGGGAACTGCTCGGGGTGGCAAAACAGCAGGTCGAGAGTTGATCCATTGATCGAATTGACGTGACAGGAGTATACAGTATGCTGATTCTGACAACACCGAATATCGAAGGTCACAAGATTACGAAGTATTACGGTCTGGTGAGCGGCGAGGCCATTCTGGGCGCCAACATTTTCAAGGACATAT
>JAHIVM010000194.1 GCA_018816665.1 Candidatus Zixiibacteriota bacterium | reverse complement strand
CTTTGGAGCTATCGTAGCCGAAGACATTATTGCCCACAACAGTTCCAATTTCCATTATGATCGCACGCTGGGTAGCATCACCCGCCCCGGTACCGGCGACTATGTCGTTGTAGCCTGGAGAGAATTGTAGAAACAAAGCACCGTATCTTATCAGCACCTCACCGAGCGGCAGGGCGTAGCAGTTACGCCCCGCCGTTTTTTTGACTGGCAAGGAACTACTCGTTGAGGGGATGGCGCATCCATACGTTGGGTTCCACGTACAGTCCCTGATCCCTGTCGCGGTCGATATCTATCGGTACCAGGGCTTTGGGAATCACATAGCGCCCTGAATCGGGGAAGGTCATCCCGGTCCAGGACTCCCAGTCGGCGATCGTACCCGGGATATACATGGCTCTCATGCAGGGCCGAATGACTTCTGCACCCAGGCGGGCATGAACGCGCATCCAGGGATCAAACGGCAAACCGTCATCGCGTCGCCAGTGGACGTAGCGTTCCATAGGAGTGAGCGGGTAGTCACACTTGCGATTAGGCCGAACCGGCGCAATCAGGGCCGACAGCCCGACCCTACGCCCAATTGACTTCATTGTGCGCACCATTGATGCACTCAGGCCGTTGCCCTGCCATCCGTCCTTTACCACCACCTGCAAAGCGCACTGAACCGTGGGAGTTAGCCCGGCCTCACGGTCCCTGAACCCCTGGGCGATTGCCCAGTCCCAGCCCTCGTCCGGCAACTCTTCCGCCGGACGGTCCCAGGCCAGAGGAATGCTGTTGCCGAGCGCAATGATCTCTTCGGTCTCCGGGTGCATCAGGACAAACTGGTAGTATGGGAACTCCACGTAGAGCCGTCCGAAGTACTCATTGGCGAGCGGATCCTGCAGCATGAATTCGGGCCAGGCCGAACCGGTCAGTACGTGCGTTTTCTCGCCCAGGTCGGGAATGTCTCTGGCGGTGAATAACCGGTAGTTTTCGATGGTCATGCGGCAGACTTTCTCTGTGCGTTCGATATGGGAGTCGGAAGAGCAATACGGGATCATGCCCTTTTTCGTTTATTGATCTGGACGGGGATGGCCAGGGAGTTGCAAAAGCCGGTGCAACAGCCTCTTACGGCGTCCTTGTTGAGACGATAAAACACCCGCTGGCCGTCGCGACGGTCCACCACGATATCGGCATCTCTGAGGATACTGAGATGGCGGCTGATGGTTGGCTGGGCCAGGCCCAGGGCGTCGGTGATTTCGCCTACTGACATTTCATTGGCGGCGAGCAGGGCCACAATCCGGAGCCGTGACTGGTCGCCGAAGGCCTTGAAGTACTTGCTGTATGTTCGTTCGTCCATGTATTCCTGCATTCGCGATTTCAGATTCTCTAATATGTACATATAACGATATAGAGTCAAGCTGAGTCGCCTGCGGCCAGGGACACGGGCGCCGGACTATCTCCGGCGCCCGTTGCAATTCTGATCCAACTGTCACCGTCGGAAAGTCCTCACGATACCGAAGGTGCCAAGCAGGGCCCCAAAGGTGCACACGATGGTTGCGCCGGTGGGAGTGTCCAGCCAGAAAGAGAGGACCAGGCCGAGTATTGAACCAGCCAACCCGAAGAGCCAGCCGTACATCAGGCGGTAGGCGATGCGGTCGGTAAGAAGGGCGGCAAATACCGAGGGGACTACCAGGAAAATGAAAACGAGCAGAACCCCGCAGATTTTGACCGACGATGTCACGACTATGGCAAAGGTGCCGTAGAACAGGAAATCCCACCATCGGGAGTGTGCGATAGCGCCGCCGAAGGTCAATGCAATAAACCTCCTGCGCGCCAGCCAGTGAAACAGGCCGACGGCGGCGTAGACGCCGGCTGTTTTGAGTACCATGGCCGGAGTGACGGTCAGGATACTGCCAACCAGCAGGAACCGAATGTGTTCGGCGCCTTCCGCGGAATGGCTGACCGCAATGATGGCCGCCGCGGAGCTGACGGCATACACAATGCCGATAATGGCCTCATGCGGCACCCGTCCCTCGATATCTCGCGTAAATGTGAAGATGGTACTGCCCACGAGGGCAAACCCAAGCGACGACAAATACGCGCCGATATCGTTCGGGTGTTGGCCCATGAGAAAAGACACGGTTGTGCCAAGCGCAGCGACCTGGGCCAGCGAGAGGTCAACGAAAATGATGCCTCGTCTGATAACATGCAGACCGAAGTACACGTGGATGCCTACCAGGACAACACAGGCGACCAGTGGCCAGAGCAGGAAAGGCAGATAGTCGCTCACTGCAGTGCCTCCAGAAGAGTTGTGATATTACCCTCCAGCCAGTCAGCATACGTTTCTCCATCCTGTCGGCCGCCCACTGACGGATACAGCGTGACGACTTTTGCGTCCCCGGCGGCGGCGATACGATCCGGCGTGTGCCGGTCGAAGTAGGGTTCAATAGCTATCACCCGGACATGTTCCTTCCGGACGGCCTCGGTCAGCCTGGCCACATGCGACGGAGTCGGTGGGACACCGGGATACGGTTCGATAAACGCAACCGCTCGGATACCGGTGAAGGCGGTGAAGTACGGCCACGTGTTGTGGTAGAAGATCACGGGCTGATCGTCCAGTCGGGCCAGTTTCTCCGCGAGACCGTTCACGGCATCCGTGACAGTACGCAAAAACCGCTTCTGATTCAGTTGATAGAGTTCGGTGTGATCGGGATCAACGGCAATCAGGCCTTCAACGATAGCGTCCGTGATCGGCTCGACGTTGACGGGGGTGGTCCAGTAGTGCGGGTTACCCATCGTGTGAATATCGCCGCGACTGGCATCGACTTTCGACGTGGGGACTTCCAGCGGCGAGATATACCGGGAGCAGTCGACAATCTTCACATGGTCGTTACGGGAGCCGTCAATCAACTGCTGCATCCACATGTCGAGGTCCATGCCCACGCGAAGGACAAGGTCCGCCCGGCGCAGTTTCATCATGTAGGACGGTTTTACCTCCACGAAATGAACATCTGATCGGGGCGAGGCGATCGTGGTGACGGTCACTTCATCGCCCCCGATTTCACGGGCGAAGCAAGCCAGGTCCGAGGTTGCCGCGACAACATTGACTTCCGCCATTGTCATCACCGGGCACAGAAATATCGCGAGCAATACGCAGATGAGTTGTTTCATGGCAGCCTCCTAGAAGTTGTGCGGTTTATGCGGTCCGAGACCGACCACCAGTTGCAGCGTTGTCTCCCAGAACCCGTCGCCGTCGTCAGGATTAGTCCAGTGACCGGCAAGACGTACCAGGCTGGTTTCCTCGATTGGGGCGAAACCGGCAAAAAGGCCTGCCCGCCAGGTATCATGTTCGAATGTGGAGAACATCGATTCGCCGTCGACCTCTATCTCCTCCCCATGTTTGTCCCGTACGAACTCGACGATTGCTCCGAGGTTGTATTTCTGGTGAAAGCGATAGTCAACATAACCATAAGCGCCCAGCGATGTGAGATCGTTGCCCGTCATCTGTTCGGCCCTTCGGAGAATGACCTCAGTTTCGATCTGCAGGGCCGTGTATTTCGACGGCCGATACTTGTACTTGAGGTCGCCGCCGATCAACCAGGCACGCATCTGCTTCGGCTCCAGGTCAGTGGTCGTATCGTGTTCATGATGACCTACTTCATAAACGGCGTTGGTTGCCGAGGCGCCGAGTGATAACTCGGCCGCCGTCGACAGGGGCACGGACGTGGTCAGCCGTCCGAAAAACCCGAGATCATGCCGAACATCCTCGTCCTCCTCGTGTTCACTGGCGGACTCTTCATGTTCGTGATCATGACCCATAAGAGCATCTCCTTTGAGGAGCCCCGCCATCAATTCAGTGTACGTATCGCCGGTGGGTAGTAACCAGGATGCACGAAGACTCATATCGGACAAACCCTCCTCGCCAAAAAACAGCTGGTGCGGGAGGGGACGATGAATGTACGAGTAGGCGTGAGGGTGGACGGGATTGAGACGTCCAAACTCCAACAGGTACTTGCCGACCCTGAGATTCGTCCCGAGCGGCAAACCACGCAGGATTGTGGCATAGAGCTCTTCTATCTCGGCATTGTGTTCTCCATGCCAGCCGACAATGACATCCGCCCGAACGTAGGGATTGACATAACCTCCTATATTCAGTTCAAAATCGGGGTTGGACAGGTTGATCGTTTTTCGCTCGTCGTCACGCGCCTTGTCATTGTGGGCATAGGTGCGGAAGTCCCCGACCGCGGAGATGTCGGGATTGACTGTCGTCTGCGAGCAGACTGTTGTTGCAAGCATGATCCAAAGAACCGCCAGAGCGGTCGTCGTGCCTCTCATATAGAATCTCTCCCAATCGGAATATCCCGGACACGGCGGCGGCCGGATATTCTCGGTGTTGAATTGATGTTTTTCAGATGTTGCCGGTCAGATGTTTAACCGGCAGAGGGAGGGGCACGCGGGGCACCGGCACTTTCACGAAGCTCGAGGAGATTTGCAGGCTGAGGTAGAGCTACACATCCGCAAACGACCCACCGCGCACTTGCATCCATACATGGCAGCGGTCCAAGTAGCAGACCGCCCGATAGGCATAGTTCACAGCTGGCAGGATCATGATGATAGTGGTGCTCAAGGTCCGTACTTGATTGAAGTGCCAGGCAGACCGAATCACCCACATGAAAGAGGGCAAAATGCAGCGGCACCACTACCGTTATAACCAGCAGCAGGTGAAACGCGACCAGCGCGGATAGGGCTCTGAGACGATACATACGTGGTTTCATAGTCCGAAACGGGTGTCAGTCTGTCAACCTTTGTATGATACGGCCGGTTCCCGTCTGCCCGGAGGTAAGGGGCCGGCCGGTGGAGACGGAAGACACCTGGCCGGATCCGGGCTCGTCTTTTTTGTCTCGTTTTCGTTTATGGTCCCGGGCAGACCCGCTTGTCCAACAACGACATAAGAAGAAAGTTGAAAAAAGTGCTCAATTTGCGCTTGACTTCTGCCGAAAAATGTCTATGTATATACAACAAATGTATATGCACGTGATATAAGGCGAAAACGTATGGGACAGAGAAAGAAGAGTCTGAACGACTTTACGCTCCTGGAAGCAGCCGTCGCCATCTGGTTCAATATTCGTCGCCGGGGACGAAGGAAGCTGGCTGAAGCGGATGTCGATTTGACCATTGAACAGCTGGTTGTGCTGAATATTGTCGCCGACGTCG
>JAHIVM010000193.1 GCA_018816665.1 Candidatus Zixiibacteriota bacterium | reverse complement strand
GCATAGACTTCAGCGAAGTCATCATACCCTCCCATGCCGGAACCGAGGGCAGACCAACTGCTACCGTCCCAGGCGGCGATGAGGTTTGCCTGCGTGCCGCCGATAGAAGTGAACCAGCCCCCAGCAACGAGTCTGTTGTCGTAGATGGTCATGACTTCAACACAGGCACTCGTCCCCGATCCCAGGGCCGACCAATTACTGCCGTCCCAGGACGCTATGGCATTCGCCGCGGTGCCACATATTTCTCTGAAGTATCCACCTCCTATCAGTTCTCCTTCGTAGACAATCAGAGAAGTGAAGTATCGGAAAGTTGTTGAGGTTGGCCCCACGGACGCCCAATAAGAACCATCCCACGAGGCTATGGAGTGCGCCATCGAGTCACCTGCCCCCTTAAACGATCCCCCTGCGATGAGCTTACCATCGTACACGGTCAGGACATACACGTGGTATTCGATGCCTGCGCCCAGGGGCGACCAAGTGCTCCCATCCCAGGATGCGATACGACTTGCATCGAAACCGTCGGCTGTCGTGAATGTGCCCCCCGCAATCAGCTTTCCTTCATACATGGTCAGGGCCCGAACACTCTCATTCATCCCCGTCCCCAGCGGCGACCAGTCACTTCCGTCCCACGCTACGATTCTGTTTGCTTCCACACCTCCTGCTGTGGTGAAGTGGCCGCCCGCGATCAGTCTCTCCTCAAAAACACTCAGAACTTCGACATGACCGTTCGCCCCGGACCCCAGGGGCGACCAGGCGCTTCCGTTCCAAGAGGCTATGTAATTCGCCGCTGAATCCCCGGCCCGGGTGAACCGTCCCCCCGCAATCAACTCTCCATCGTACACCGTCAAGCCAACCACTTGATCATTTGTGCCCGATCCCAACCGCGACCAACGGCTACCGTTCCAGGCGGCCACACAATTTACCGTGGAGTCGCCCGCACAGAGGAACGCACCGCCTGCGATCAGCTTGCCGTCGTATACCGTCAAAGCGTTTACCTGATCGGTCATTCCCGATCCCAGCGGGGACCAGTTACTCCCATCCCAGGCGGCTATGTAATTCGCGAATTCGTCCCCGGCAACACCGAAGCCGCCCCCGACAACAAGCTGTCCGTCGTATACCGTGATCGCATAAACGCGACCGTTGACTCCCGCGACGGACGGTGAGATGCTGTTGTCCCAGTAGATATCGTCGGGATGGTCCCCGGTTGCGTTTGCTCCCGAGGGGCGCATCAGAGGTTCACCTGTCTGAGGGTCGAATGAAATATCCAGACCATTGAGGTCCAGAGTACCCTCAAAACCGGATCGGCGTACAGCGTCCAGGTCGAAGCGGCCGGTCGAGTCAACGAAGTCCAGCGGCCCTGACCCGATACTGCAGGCTGAACCGCTGTCATCGGCGAGCGGACTCGCAGCGGGCAGCAGGCAACAAAAGGCAATTCCTACAATCAGTGCTATGGGTTGTCTCACAAATCCCTCCCCGTCAGAGCGCGAGTAGTCGGCGGTTCATGTCTATGTATTCAGTTCCTTAATAGTCCTTTAGCAGCCGCTCTGTCAACTTAAAGACGAGCCCGCTGTCGCCGATACTGGTACTAGAGGCCTGTCACGGCGCGGATACTGCCTTCTCAGAGGAGATGCTTCAGTTGAATTCACTCAAACCGATCGTGATCAGTATCGGCCGGGTTTTGTTGATAGTGGTAATCCTGCCCCTGGTCCTCGTGATCGGCTTACCGATGGCCGGAGTGATGGCGATCAGAGACAGTATCGCTGAACGCCGATTCCGACGGCGTGAAATGGGGCGTCTCTATTTGTTATGTTCCTCCCGGCGAAACTGGTACGATTTCCTGAACAACAACGTCTCTTCCCACCTTCCCGATAATTGCCGAATCATCTGGGTACCAAAGACGGGCGGTCGCGATGGGTACTTAGCAGAGAGGTTCGACAGCAGACATCTGTTCCGTCCCCGCATGGCGAGACCGTGTCTTGCTCTGGTCACATCAAAGAAGATATTCCACACGTCGCTGCATGCGGAATTCAAAGAGCTTAAGTCCCAGCCGAGGAAATCCGAGGAAACCCGCCGGGCATGTGCGGAGGTCATCAATCGCGGAATCGAGGATCTGGAGACGCAGGCAGGGTTTCGGTAGGGTGTCCAGTTCGTTTTCCGATCCCACCGTCATTCCTGCGAACGCAGGAATCTATTGTCAGGAAGTCAATGGGCCCCTGCGTGCGCAGGGGAGACGGAGTCAGAAGATCCGTTCGTTGTGTCGGGTTTCTCCTTCCCCGCTATTCGCGGGCAACTCGGAACCCGACCTACAGAAGAGTTGAGGTGTGCACTTGATCCCCCCTCAAACAAGTTTGAGGGGGCCACCCGTCCACGTAAGTCATGGTTCGACCCTTCGACAAGCTCAGGGCAGCCTAAGCTCACCATGACCTGGGGGCTTCGCACATATGTACCCAGTGGAAGCGCCCATCGGATCGTTGTCGAGGAATCGGTTGCGGCAGGTCCGAAGACGGACCGTGCGCTGCAATCCCACGTCTAAAGACGTGGGGTACCGGACACAAAGAAAAGCTGTCACGTGAGGGCACATGACAGCACGAGATTGGTCGAATTCGTTTGTGCGTCAGCAGACTTACCGGCTGCCCAGCTCGCCCACGGGGAGGGCTTTGAAGTGTTCCAGGCAGGAGATGTACGTTTTCTCAGCCTCGAACTTCAACACCCGATCGGTGATTACTAATTCAAATATCAACATCTCTGAGCCGCCATCAAAATACGACATCATCACATTCGGCAAAAACGTGCTCAGATTATTGATATAAAACGTCGTGATCGGCTGACCGCTCCCGGTGTAGATCGACTCGACCGGCAAAATAGTGGCATCCGGACCGTAATGCTTGCGGACGCTGGTGGTGTCGATCTTCAGCGCCTCGGCAAACGTCATCCCCCGAATCTTGAAAATATTGACGCCGATCAGGATGTCGGTCGTATCGTAGTCGGCCTCACTCGGCACAAAAGCAAACGAGTAGCCATCCTGAACCGCCTCGTCGTCAACCATGCGGAAACCCCGGGGCGGGTAGAAGATGTAGTTCAGTTCCTCGCCCTGGTAAAAGGCGGCGTTGCTGTCCAGCGTCACCGACGGCGTTTGCGCCCGGGCGATCGGAACCAGACAGAGCATCAGAAGCGTGAGAAGCGCGAGTTTTGCCATAATATACTCTATATCGGTCACCTGCCGGGGGTGTTTTAGCCTTTCCCGGGGGGTTCTCCTGACGTATGCTGCCCAAGGCCTTACGGCTGTCCCGCAAGGGGCGCCCGGGGGCCGGTCGGGCCGAAATACGGGGCGACGTGAAATCATAGGAACGCATCGCCCGGTCCGCCGTATGAGACACATGAATCCGGCCCAAAGGAGTGAGTCGGGAGGAGAGGCTGCTTGCGGAGAGACATCGCGAATCATCCAACAACGATCCTGATAATCATATCGCTGCTCATGCTGGCTTCCTGCGGTCAACGTCAGACCCTTAAGGAACCGATGCAGGTGACCCGGTCCCAACCGGCGGTTAGGCATCTTTACGAGGCGTTGACTTTCGGGCAGGAGTTTGATGACATCCTGATCGAGCGGATCGATGACACCCTTTTGTACGCCCAACTCTGGCCGAGCGAGAAGTTCAAGATAGAAAACCGCCACAACGACTTTTTTGTCCCGCTGGTGGTCACAACCGACGGCGACAGTTGTCTCTCCATGGTTCGTAACAAGCTGCTCGACCCGGATATCATCCACCGCATCAACTCCGGGGACTGCCGGATTGTCCTGCTGTCCCACCTGCCGATTATCGAGCAGTTGGAGTGTGTCAACCCGCCCGGCGTGGGGGTGGTAATCAACTTCTGCCGGGTCGAAAACGACTCGGGCTGCAATGTCGAGTTGTTCGAGGACTATTCCGACGGCACTATCGATCTCGCCCTGGGCAGCAAGCTCACCTATCCGGGAGGCGGTACGGTTGATTGTGGGGTCACAATAGACGAGACGATCCCGGCTGTCCGCCTGACCACCGCAATCAAACCCGCCTACGACGGGTCCGTCGGTCCGCAACTGAACGCGGGCGGGACGGTTACGTTTACGCCGCCGGCCGATGAATTCGAACTATCGATCGACGGCGACCGGTACCGGGTGGTACTGGGTCGTGACTCAGTTACGGTCAAGCCCCTGACCGTGTGTGATCACATTCTGTCACCGGCGGCCCAGGCCCGGTTGCCCCGGGACGTATTTGGGGT
>JAHIVM010000192.1 GCA_018816665.1 Candidatus Zixiibacteriota bacterium | reverse complement strand
TCATGAAAGGCAACGAGACGCTTTCGCGAAGGACGTAGCCCCAGGGCGCGGAAATCAGCCAGGGTGAACAACCGCACCAGCCAGCGTTCTCGGAAGCGAAGATCCGCAAGCTGTTGTTCGTCGGCGATGGGCAAGGCTCCGAACTGCGCGGCCACCCCGGAGGCAAACAGGCCCGACGCTGTTCCCACGGGTTCACCCTCGCCCGATGGGTCGGCAAAAACATTGGTCGACATCAATCCGCAGGAAGGCGACTTGCTTTTTAGAACACAGCCGTCGATATCGCCAACCGATCCCAGAAACTGCCTTGTGAAGGCCGTCATCGCCCGGGTCAGTTTTCGGCCTGTGGCCGGCTGATGCAGCGTGAGGCCGCCGGATGATTGCACCAGGATGATCTTATCGCGCGGCAGCCCGAGGCCGATCTCCATCTCGGGGCACACGGGAATCAGCTTCACCCAGCGCTTGAGCTCGCGGACGAACTCATTCCCCAGTGGTTGCCCGTCGTATCGGCAGACATCCTTGCCCAGGCAGCGACTTAGTATCACTACCGGTTTGACAAAGCGAGTTGGTGCGAGGTGTGTTCCCATATTGGCGGCCCCAAGATACGCCCGAGACCCTCCGGCGGCAAGCCCCGAAAAGCGCTCAGGGTAATGGGGGGGCGGGCTTTACAAACCCGTGACCTTGGCGTATATTCCCCCAACCGGATCGGCGGAAATGGACGATGCAGCCTCCCCGATGCCTTTCACACGCGAAGGATATCATAGTTTGAAGAGAAAAATCCGTATCGGCAACGCTGGCGGCTACTGGGGGGATGATCTCTCGGCGCTCAAACGCCAGCTTACCGGGGGACCGCTCGACTATATCACCATGGATTTCCTGGCGGAAATCACCATGTCGATCCTCCAGCGACAGCGCAAGGCATCACCCGATCTCGGCTACGCGGTTGATTTCCTCCATCAACTGGAGGAATGCCTGCCCCTGATCGTCCGTAAGGGAGTCCGAGTAATATCCAACGCCGGCGGGATCAATCCCATCGGCATGGGCCGAGCCATCGTGCGGATGGCCCGCACAATGGGGCTGGAAATCAAGGTCGGCGTGGTGTACGGCGATGATATCGTGGGCCAGCTTTATGAGCTTTCGGCCGCCGGCGAACGCTTCACCAATATGGAAACCGGCGAGGACTTTTTTGGCGTCCGTTCCTCGATCGCCTCGGCCAACATCTATCTCGGCGCCGAGCCGGTGGTTAAGGCGCTCGATGCCGGCTGTCACATTGTGGTCACCGGGCGCGTTACCGATACCGGTATCACCCTGGCCCCCATGATTCACGAGTTCGGCTGGGATATGGATGACTGGGACAAAATGGCGGCCGGAGTGGTGGCCGGACATCTTATCGAATGCGGCTGCCAGACCACGGGCGGCAATATCACCGATTGGCACGAAGTCAAAAACTTCCACAACATGGGCTACCCGATAATCGAGATGGAGGCGTCCGGCGAATTCGTCGTTACCAAACACAAAAACACCGGTGGCCTGGTATCGGAAAAGACGGTCAAAGAGCAACTGGTGTACGAGATGGGTGACCCGGCCAACTATATCTCGCCCGATGGTATCGCTCGATTTGATACGATTCAGATCAAGCCCGACGGCAAAGACCGGGTGAAAGTATTTGGCATTTCGGGCAAACCGGAGCCGGATTATCTGAAGGTGTCCATGTCCTACGATGACGGCTGGAAGGCCTCCGGTGAGGTGCTTGTCTGTGGCCCCAGGGTGTCCGAGAAATCCGAAATCATCACCTCGATATTCTGGAAAAAGCTCCAGCACAAGTACGAGTCCACCCGCACAGAGAAAGTCGGTACGGGATCTATCTGGCCCAAGACGCTCACCCAATGTGAATCCAATGAGATTTTGCTGCGGTTTGGCGTGCGCGATCATGACCGCCAGAAGATTGTCGATTTCGGCAAGGCGCTCTCAACCTTGATTCTGTCGGGACCGGCCGGGATGGCCGTTACCGCGCAGGGGAGACCGCGTCCGAAACAGGTGATTGCGTATTGGCCGGCCCTGATTCATCGCAGCCGGGTCACGGCCAAGGTGCTGACGATCACGACCAAAGACGAAGAGGACTTTTTCGAGATATCGTTCCCCATTCGGGTACAGACAATGCCGCGCGCCGATGACAGCGCAAAGGCCAAACCTCGCAAGAGAGTCAAGTACACGGGGAAGACGGAAACGGTGGTGTTGCAGGATGTCTGTTACGCCCGCTCGGGCGATAAGGGCGATACCTGCAATATCGGCGTCCTGGCTCGCACGCCGGAGATTTACGAATGGATATTGGATAACTTGACCCCGGCCGTTGTCAAGAAACACTTCAAGGGCATTACGTTCGGCAGGGTCATACGGTACGAGCTGGACAATATTCACGCTCTCAATTTCCTGCTCGAGCAGACGCTCGACAGTGGTGGGACCCGTTCCCTGATGATAGATCCACAAGGCAAAACACTCGCTCAAGCTCTTCTGCAGATGCCGATTCGAGTACCTTCGACTCTGTTGAAGAAGACCGGGAAGAAGTAGATTATGTTTCGTATTGAGACCAAAGTGGACACCAAGTCCGAGCAATTCAGACAAAATGATCAGGCCAACCGTGAGCAGCACGCCGTGTTCAAGCAGCGCCTGGATACTGTGAAACTGGGCGGTCCGGAGAAATCACGGCAACGTCATGTGGATCGCGGCAAACTCCTGCCGCGCGATCGCCTGGCAAAGCTGCTTGATCGCAACACTCCGTTTCTGGAACTCAGCCCGCTGGCGGCGTACGACATGTACGACAACGACGCCCCCGCGGCGGGAATCATCACCGGCATAGGCGTGGTCCACGGTCGCGAAGTCATGGTTGTCGTAAACGATGCCACTGTCAAAGGCGGCACGTATTATCCCATGACGATCCTGAAACATGCCCGAGCTCAGGCAATCGCCGAAACCAACCACCTGCCGTGCGTCTATCTTGTGGATTCGGGTGGCATTTTCCTGCCGCTGCAACAGGGGACATTCCCCGACAAAGATCACTTCGGGCGGATTTTCTACAACGAGGCGCGCATGTCGGCCAAGGGCATCGCCCAGATATCGGTCGTGATGGGTTCCTGCACCGCCGGTGGCGCGTATTTGCCGGCCATGTCCGATGAGACCATCCAGGTGCGCAAGCAGGGGACGATTTTTATCGGAGGTCCGCCGCTGGTCAAAGCCGCCACCGGTGAAGTGGTAAGCGCCGAGGATCTGGGCGGGGCCGATGTCCACTGCCGGGTATCCGGTGTTTCGGATCACTACGCACAGAACGATGCTCACGCCCTGCAGATGGCCCGCAACGTGATCGAAAACCTGGGACCGTCAAAGCGCTTCCCTCTGGATTTGTCCGCCTCGGAGGACCCGTACTACGATCCCGAGGAACTCTACGGTGTTGTCTCCAACGATATCCGTAAACCGTTTGA
This sequence comes from Candidatus Zixiibacteriota bacterium, assembly GCA_018816665.1. Taxonomy (GTDB): domain Bacteria; phylum Zixibacteria; class MSB-5A5; order GN15; family FEB-12; genus JAHIVM01. Next base: position 6,567 of record JAHIVM010000192.1, on the reverse strand, counting down.
TGTCCGTGAGGTTATCGCGCGCATTGTCGACGGTTCCCGGTTCCACGAATTCAAAGAACTGTACGGTACCACGCTGGTGACCGGCTTTGCCCGCATCATGGGAATGCCCGTAGGTATCATCGGCAATAACGGCGTCCTGTTTTCAGAGTCGTCGCTCAAAGGTGCTCACTTCATTGAGCTGTGTACCGAGCGCAAGATTCCGCTGATATTCCTGCAGAACATTGCCGGCTTCATTGTGGGCCGTCAGTATGAATCGGGCGGCATCGCGCGCGACGGCGCCAAGATGGTGCACGCCGTGGCCAATGCCGATGTTCCCAAGTTCACGGTGGTCGTGGGCGGTTCCTACGGAGCGGGTAACTATGCCATGTGCGGCCGGGGGTATTTCCCGCGCCTCATGTGGATGTGGCCCAATTCCAAGATCTGCGTCATGGGCGGCGAGCAGGCGGCCGATGTGCTGGCGACCGTTAAGATCCGCCAGCTCGAAAAGCAGGGCGGCAAGCTTTCCGAAAAAGAAATTGCTGAGATTCGCCAGCCCGTGCTGGAGAAATACGAAAACGAATCCACGCCGTATTATTCCGGGGCACGTCTCTGGGACGACGGGATGATCGGGATGACCGAAACACGGCAGGCACTGGCCCTGGGTATCTGCATGTCGCTGAACGCGCCGATCCCCGACCAGAAATACGGCATCTTTCGGATGTAAGGCCCGTTGCACGCAACAGGTTCACCCAGTTGATTCGGGAGTAGTCGCGAAGACATGGATTATACAACACTTACGTACGAGAAGGATGGACGAGTCGGCCGCGTGTCGTTTTGCCGTCCTGAGATTCACAATGCTTTCAACGGCACCGTCATCAAGGAGATGACGCATCTGTTCGGCATGATTGAGCAGGATGATGACATCCGGGTAGTAGTGCTGACCGGCAAGGGCAAATCGTTCTGCGCTGGGGCCGATCTCAACTGGATGCGCGAGGTCATCAATCAGTCGTTCGAGGAGAATCTGGCGGAATCCAACGCCCTGGCGGACTTGTTTTATCAGATATACACATTGAAACGTCCGGTGGTGGGAGCGATCAACGGTGCCGCTATCGGCGGCGGGACCGGCTTTGTGGCGGTATGTGATATCGCCGTGGCGGCACAGTCCGCGAAGTTCTCTTTCTCCGAAGTCAAAATCGGAGTTGTTCCGGCCTGTATCGGCCCCTATGTGATCAAAAAGATGGGGGAGGGCAAGGCGCGCGAACTCTTTATTACGGGCGAGCGCATGACCGCCGACCGCGCGCTGCAGGTTGGGCTGGTGAACCGCGTGGTGGCCGATTCAATGCTGGAGTCGGATGTTGAGCATCTCGTTGAATCAATCCTCACCTCCGGCCCCGAGGCGGTGGCTACCGCCAAACGACTGGTGAGTGAAGTCCCCGGCCAGACACCTGAGCAGTTCAAACCGTATACGGCCGAAATGATCGCCCGCCTGCGCATCTCCGATGAAGGCCAGGAGGGGATGGACGCTTTCCTGAACAAACGTAAGCCGCGTTGGGCCGCCAAAGAATAACAGCCTATTGGATGATAGAAACTATGTTCAAAAAGATACTTGTAGCAAATCGATCTGAAATCGCGGTACGCGTCATGAACGCCTGCCGCGTCCTGGGAATTCCCTCGGTAGCGGTGTACTCCGATGCCGACGAAAACGCCAAACATCGCCATTACGCCGACGAGGCCGTGCATATCGGTCCGCCCCCGCCGCGCGAGTCCTACCTGGATATCGACAAAATCATCGCCGCGGCCAAAGAAACCGGCTGCGATGCCATCCATCCGGGCTACGGATTCCTGGCCGAAAACCCGCTGCTGCCCAGACGGTGCGCGGCCGAGGGGATTGCGTTTATCGGCCCGTCGCCCGAGGCCATGAACCTCATGGGCAACAAAGTGGAGTCCCGCATCAAGATGACCGAAGCGGGTATCCCTTTGGTGCCGGGAATGAAATCCAGTTCCAAAGACCCCGCCGTGTTCCGCAAGGCTGCCGACAAAGCCGGTTACCCGGTGATGATCAAGGCGGCAGCCGGTGGCGGCGGCAAGGGCATGAGGATTGTCCACAAGGCCGATGAACTCGATGCCGCCCTAGAGGCCGCCCAGCGCGAGGCGCTGAACGCCTTCAACGATGACACCGTGTATCTCGAGAAGTACATCGCCAGCCCGCGTCATATCGAATTCCAGGTGATTGCGGACAGCCACGGCAACGCGGTGCATCTGTTTGAACGCGAGTGCTCAATCCAGCGTCGGCACCAGAAAATTATCGAGGAAACACCCTCGGTGGCGCTCACCCCGGAACTTCGCGCCCGCATGGGAGCGGATGCCGTCAAAGTCGCCCAGGCGGCGGACTATGTGAATGCCGGGACGGTTGAGTTCCTGTTTGACCCTGACGGCAACTACTACTTCCTGGAGATGAACACCCGTATCCAGGTGGAGCACCCGATAACCGAAATGGTGACCGGGATAGACCTTGTAGTTGAGCAGATTCGAGTGGCGGCCGGGCTGCCGTTGTCGTTCACGCAGGAGCAACTCAATCAACGGGGGCATGCCATCGAATGTCGCCTGTACGCTGAAGACGGCGACAACAACTTCATGCCCTCCACCGGCAAGATCCTCCACTACTCGGAACCGTCCGGTCCCGGTATCCGGGTTGACTCCGGCGTGATGCAGGGCGGGCAGATCACAATCGACTACGACCCCATTATGGCCAAGCTGATTGTCCATGCTCCCGATCGGGCTACCTGTATCAACAAAACAATCGATGCCATTCATGATTACAAGATTCTGGGTGTGAAAACATCGCGGGACTTCATGGTTGATGTCCTGAGGCACCCGGATTTTGTCCACGGCAACACGTTCACCGACTTCATAGAAAAGCACATGGGCGACCGCGACTCAAATCCCGCGAAGTATCGCGACCTGGCCGCGGCCGTGGCTACCGCCGCCGCCATGAGCGCGCCCGGCGCGGTATCATCGGCGTCCTCCGGAAACGGTGTGGTCGACGGTGCTACCCCGTGGCAGACTATCGGACCCTGGCAGATCGGAGATTCCATCAGTGCAAAAGCATGAATTCGTATTCGACGGTGAGATTATAGATACCTCGGCCGAAAAGGTCGGTGAGGCCTACCGCGTACAGGTCGGCGACAAGAGCTTTGATATCCGTCCGGTAGCCCCGGGTTTGTTTGCTACGTTTGTAGACGGCCGAAAAGTGATCGTTGCTTCGGCGCGCGATCACGATACCACCTATGTTGGTATTGAAGCCGCCGTGCTGGAACTGTCTGATCCGTCGTCCGATGGTTTCGGCGGTGGAGCCGGCGACCAGGCGGGGGAGAAGGACAAGATTTACGCGCCTATGCCCGGCAAGATAGTCAAGCTGATGGTTGCGGTCGGCGATACTGTTGCCGAGAAGCAGCACGTGGTGATAGTTGAGGCCATGAAGATGGAAAACCCCGTGCTTGCGAAAGCCAATGGGACGGTCAAGGCCATCAATTTCGCCGAGGGCGACCAGGTGGACACCGACCATCCGATAGTCGAACTGGAGCTGGACGAGTAGGGAGGGTGCGGTCATAGCACGCCTGGAAATCTAAATTCTTCATCGCCGAGGCTCAGTGAGACGATCGGTCGTTATCCCGTGGCGTGAGTGGCCTGTCTTTCCCACTTGCTCCCTTCCCGATACCCGTGTATATTACATCCACACACCACCGACCTCGGGGTCGGTGCGTTCGTTTGAAATCAACGACAGGGACGACATCGGGGGGCCGATGCCGATGGGTACCTCCGGATGCACATCGCTGTCAAACGACTGATCGAGTGACCGCTGAGCCCTTGGGGGGGCCGGATGTTAGTCGCACAGTAGGAAGAGAGCTGGAACCCATGCCGTTCAGCCACACCATATCCGCGCCGGAGAAACTCGCGCGTGTACGGGCCGAAGGCCCGGTAAACCTTGATGCCTGCATAAAGGCTATCGAGGCACTGGCCTCTGACCCCGAATTCAGCAAAGATTTCAAAATCATCGTCGATCTGCGCAAAATGGACTATGATCCGTCCAATACCGATGTCCAGGGTCTTGCGTCTTTTCTGGGAGCCCGCTGTAGTTCCTTTCAGGAACGTACCGCCGTGGTCGTACCGCCCCGACTGCTGGGAGTGGCCCGGATCGTCACCGTCCTGGCCGAGGTCGCCGGTTTTCGTATGAAGATGTTTACGGACTATGACGGCGCCGTAGGGTGGCTCGGCATTGGCAAGCCCAGGGATATCAATGCCTGAGAGCCTCACCTGTTTTGCTGGCCTTCTGCGCTGACCGCGGCAAAAAAGCATTGCTTTCGCGAACGTGCCGCCGCTCTTTCCGGTAAACCGGAAAGAAGAGGCAAATGACCACCCCTGAGTACAAGCGCAAACCCGCCCGCAAAGAACGCCCCTTCTCACGCCAATGGTTCTACAACTATGCCCTGATCCTGGTCGGTTCGGCGATTATCGCCGGCGGCTATGTCTTTTTTGTGGTGCCCTTCAATATTGTGCCGGGCGGTGTGGTGGGGTTGGGCATGCTGGTCAATCATCTGACCGGTTTTCCGATCGGCCTGACAGCCCTGATTATCAATATCCCGCTGCTGTTATGGGGCATGCGGGCCTTCAGTACCAGTTTCAGTATCAAGACCGTTGTGGCCATGATTCTCATGTCCGGGATGATTGATATGCTCATTCACTTCTGGGGACATCGGGCGGTTACCGATGACGTTCTTGTGTCCACCATATTCGGGGGGGTATGTATCGGGCTGGGGCTGGCGCTGGTGATTAGGGCCGATGCCACTACCGGCGGGACCGTCATTATCGCGCGGCTGGTGTCCCGCTATTTGCATCTCCCGGTGGGCAAGCTGCTGCTGGTGACCGACGGTCTGATAGTGCTTTCCAGCATTTTCGTGTTTCGGGACATCAATCTGGCCCCTTATGCGATTGTGGCGATTTTTGTGATCTCGCGCACTATCGATGCCGTCCTCACCGGTCTGGACAACAAAAAGGCGGTGTTTATTATCTCAGAGAAACATGAGGAAATACGCAGCATTATACTCGATAAGATGGATCGCGGGGGTACCTATATCACGGCCAGCGGCCTGTTTTACAAGGACAAAGAGCGCCGGATGATTTTCTCGGCTCTTTCACCGCGCGAGATGGCCGTGCTGCAGTCCTACATTCGGGATATTGATCCCGAGGCGTTTATCACGGTGGTGAATGCGAACGAGATAATCGGATCGGGGTTTAAGGCCTGGGAGTAAAGGGCGGGGCCGGAGAGCGCACCGACGGTCGGAACTGATCATCGATTGTTGTGAGAGCCTGACTCAGACTAGAACCGGACTCCCAGTGACAAAGCCCCGAACTGATAATCCCCCACCCGCTTGCCCGACACATCGGTCGCTCGAAGCTCCAGAAACGGAGTGACTTTTTTGGCCCGGCATTCCAAGCCAATCCCCAGTGAAAGAAAAGGGCTGTTTTCGGTGAGAATTATCAGGCCCTTGCCGGCGACCGGGTATTCGGTCCAACGGGTGTAGCAATATCCACCCTCAAGGACCAGAAAGACGTTCCGCCGATTGTTGGGGGACAGGTTTAGTTTCCAGTCCAGGCCCGCGCGGTAGAACCCGATGTTGGGAGTTTTGTCTGAGGCGGCGGGAAAGTAATCGCCGTGGACACGCAGGATAACCTCGACATCGCCGGTCGACAGCGGGTGCGGAATGACGCCAAAACCGACATTGAAGCCGTAGCCCTCATCGACCAGATCTCCGGCGTTCCGGACGGCGTAGCCGCCCTGGAATCCGGCATACAGATGCGTTTCCCAGGTGGTCTCGGCAGCCGCGGAGGCCGTGAGGCATATCGTCAATATGAGTGCTCGTCCAATGTCTCTGAGCATCAGGCATTCCATTCCCTTTTTACCCACAAGCACTTAATATAGACATTTCCCGTGAGGAATAAAAGCCCCGCCATAAAGAAAGCCGGGGAAATATTTTCCCCGGCTTCACAACATGCTTCTGAAATGGCGTCTAGAAGAACTTGACACCAAACGAGACCGGAACAAAGGCCGATGACTCACCATCGGTCGCAATATTGACATATCTTGCCTGAGCGAAAAACGACCAGGCCGGTCCAGATTTTAGGCTGAGGCCCACACCGGCGTTCCAGTAGAACTTGGTCTGGTCTTCGTAGGCCTGATCGCTGAAGCCGGCAATCAGCAGATCACCGGTGTCAAACTCGGACTGCTTCACCGAGGCCAGACCGCCGCCGGCGATGACATATGGTGAGACGGGAGCAGCCGGTATGTTGAAAGCGTAGCGAGCATCCGCACCAAACATCATGACTTTGTTCGTACCGCCGGAAATGTCCATGCCGTCTTCAAAATTGAACTTGAAGGTGTGGTACTCAAACTTGCCCACGAGCTGCATGTTCGGCATTACCTTGTAGCCGAGGCCGAGGGAGGCATGGTAGCCGGTTTTGTAATTGTCTTTGAATCCATCGGGGGACATCGGCAAAGACAGGGCACCACCGGCGTACACCGAAAACAGT
>JAHIVM010000191.1 GCA_018816665.1 Candidatus Zixiibacteriota bacterium | reverse complement strand
GAACGGTGGCGGCTCGGGCAAAAAACGGATCATCGGCATACACGGTCTTAAGATACGCTAGCACCGGTGCCGCCTGCCAGTCATGCACGTGGATGATATCCGGCTGCCAGTCCAGTTTTTTGGCTACTTCGAGAACGGCTCGGCCGAACAAAGCGAACCGCAGGTCATTGTCTTTGTAGTCCTTTCCCGTATCGGGATCACGGTACAGTTCCGAGCGATCAAAAAACTCGTCGTTACTCAGAAAGTAGTTGATAACCCTGCCCGGCTGATGGGGCGTGGTTTCCACGGTTACGGGATAGGTTTTGCCGTCCAATGGTATGGAAACGGCGCCTTCCAAAGGAGCCAGGCGATACGTGTCTTCGTCGATGAATCCGTATCGCGGGATACAGACCACCACCTCGTGTCCCAGCGCGGCGAGTGCATCCGGCAGGGCCGCCAGCACGTCCCCCAGCCCGCCGGTACGTGCAAACGGACCGGCCTCGGAGGACGCCATGAGAATCCTGAATTTGTCCATAATCAAGTAGCTGTACGCGGTGCCTCAGACGAGCCGGCGGCAGACGTGTCCATTTTGCGCATGAAGGCCGCCGCCTCTTCGGGCGAAGTTGGGTTTATATAGAAACCGGACCCCCATTCGAATCCGGCCACTTTGGTCAGTTTAGGAATGATCTCGAAATGCCAGTGAAAATACTCGTGGTGTTCCCGCGCAATCGGCCGCGTATGCAAAATGTAGTTGAAGGGCGGATCGTTCAGTGCCAGCTTCAATCGCAGCAATGTGTCTTTCAAACATGATGCCAGGGTCAAAAACTCCGCGTCCGACATCTCCAGATAGCTCGACTGGTGCGCTTTGGGGATGATACAGGTCTCAAACGGGAAGCGCGAGGCAAACGGCACAAACGATATAAACGCATCGTGATCCTTCACGATCCGCTCTCGATCCGCAATCTCCTGTACGACAATATCGCAGAAGATACAGCGTTCTTTGAACTCATAATACTGGCGAGCACCAGTGATTTCTTCCACCAGCCGCTTGGGCACGATAGGCGTTGCGATCAACTGGCTGTGGGCGTGCTCCAGCGACGCGCCGGCGGCCTCGCCGTGGTTTTTGAAGACCTGGATGTACTTGAACCGGGCATCCCGTTCCAGATCGGCCATCCGCTCCCGGTAAGCCCACAGGATATCCCGAATTTCTTCGGGTGTCATGTCGACAATATGGCGATCATGATCCGGTGTCTCAATAAACACCTCGTGGGCCCCGATACCGTTCATGCGATCGTAGATGCCTCGCGGGCGACGTTCCAGTTCACCCTCGATTTTCAAGGCCGGGTATTTGTTTGAAATTACGCGCAGCCGCCAGCCGGGCCGGTTGGGTTCCGTGTTGGGTCTGCGGTAAGCCATGACCTCCGGCGGCGTAGCCTCCTCATTGCCCGGACAGAACGGGCAGCGTGCCGGCTCATGGTTTCCGGAAAATGAGCTAAAGGAAGTCGGCCGATGTTTCCGTTCGCTGGATATGATCACCCAGCGGCCGGTTATGGGATCTCGTCGTAATTCTGGCATCAGCGTCTCCGATCAGGCCAAGGTATAACCGCCGCGGGCTCTTGTCAACAATGGCATTGAGGTCATAGCAGTCGCACGGCCTCAGCCGCGGTCCCCGGTAAGGTCAGGAAAGGCAATAGCGCCGCCGCCGGATAGTTTGTCGTCAAAAATCAGCCGCAGCAGCACCTCTTCCTGGCTGGTCAGGGTCACATGGCGTCGATCCATACTCCGTCGCGCCGTTTCGATGGCCCTGGCAAAATCATAGGTATCATAGCCGTCCGAGTTCCCCCAGCGGTACGAGCCAACCTCCTTGTCCAGGACCAGGTTGCCGCCGTAGATATTGCAGCTCACGCCGATACTGATGCCCGTATTCAACAACGTCCCGATCCCGAATTTGGTATGGTCGCCTATAAACGACCCCACCTTGATTGATCCGGTATCAATGTTTTCGCCGTTAAGGACCACCCGGATATTGGAGTAGTTGTTCTTCAGATCCGAGTTGGTTGTCATAGCGCCAAAATTCACCCATGACCCGACATAGCTATGACCTATAAATCCGGCGTGGTATTTGTTCACGTAGGATTGGAAGATTGATTCCTCCACCTCGCCGCCAACCCGTGAGGTGTGCCCGATTGAGCTCCCGGCAATTTTGCCGGCCACGATAACGGAATTGGGCCCTATGTAACACGGTCCGTAAATGGCCACATGGGCCTCGATACGGGTATTGGCGCCGATATACACCGGACCGTGGGAGGCATCAATGACGGATCCCGGTAACACGTCGACACCATCGCCAAGGAATACCTGTTCCGGGTTCACCACCCTGAATCCCACCGGGAGGGAT
>JAHIVM010000190.1 GCA_018816665.1 Candidatus Zixiibacteriota bacterium | reverse complement strand
TCGCTCTGCTCCAGGGAATATCCACCCGGAATAAAAAACACTTCCAGGGTCCCTAGCCGGTGGAGATTAAACCTGATCTGGAAATGTTTGCAGTGATGGCGAAACATTGCGCTCAGCGGGCCGCCCTCATGCTGCCTCAAACGCAGCAGAAGCTGGCGCAACCAGACCAGTTCCTGTGACAGGATGGTAGTATGTATTGATTTAGTATAGTCACCGTGCCGGATGACGGCAGTCGCACTAATCAGGTCCCGTTTCCAGGCATCGCTGGAATTGGGAAAAGCGCGGTGATTCAAACTCAGCTCCAATCCGGACGCATCCGAATCGGACTCCGTTAACGCAAGTATCATGTATCTCCCTCCGCCCGACCGGCGGCCAGTGTACTCCCTGAGATGTCGCTTGAGCCCACCATCCCAGGACAAGTCGAGGACCGGGAGTCCGGTCAGGTCCGTGCTCGTGTCTTTGGTTGCTGAGTATACGCAACATTCGGCCGTCTATTTGGGCTTTTTGCGCGTTTGCCAGCCTGCCGGGTGTTATTCCCGGCGACTGGCGCATCGTTTATCGTATCGACTGTAACGTCGCGACTATATCCGACGGTTCCGAGCGGGTGGTATAATCTATGTCAACATGCGCAAAAACGACTCTCCCATCGCGATCAACCACATAGGTAGCCGGAATGGGCAGCGTAGAGCTTGCAGTGCCGTTGCGGGTTTTCAGGTCCAGCCCGAAGGACCGGTAGAGGGAATCCAGAGCGGGCGGCAGTTCGTACGACAGTCCGAAGGCTCGGGCGACATCCAGAGCGTCGTCGGAAAGGACGGCAAACTGCAGATTGTGTTTCTCAACCGTGCTCAGGGTGGTGTCGGGAGGTTCGGGTGAAATGGCGACCAGTGTACCGCCGGCGGCCTCAATAGCCGCGAGTTCTGCCTGCAACCCGTGCAGGTAAATATTGCAGTACGGTCACCAACCGCCCCGATAAAAAACGATCACCGCCGGTCCGGTTGCGAGAAGGTCACTACTGGCCACTGTGCGCTCGGTGGCGTCGGGCAGCTCAAACGCCGGCATCATCTCACCAACGCGCAGCGCCCCGGCGTCAATCTTCGCGCTATGCAGCTCTTCCATGCCGCGCTTTGCAGCCGCCAGAACTTCCGGCGGTGCGCCGGCAGCGAATTCCGCGCGTTTGGCGGCAAGCTGTTGTTCCATCGGACCGACCGACATCACCGCAGGGTTGTCTACCTTCTGGACCTCGTTCGCATCAGAACAGGCCAGGAGAAGTGATACGACAAGTGCACCAACAGCAATCAAACTGATTCCAGATTTCATCAATTATCCTCCGTCTCAGTTGTGCGCAGACAATGCATATCTATAGAATATTTACGTTTTGGACGATCAAAACAGTTGTTTAGATTCCAGCCTGTAACCGGGCGAGGAAGTTACACGACGACGCAAGACTGATAGTGGAGACCGTCCTGTCGGCTCTTTTCGTTCACCCTACAATTAGTCGACAGTAGCAGTGATGGGTACAATACTGTAGAAACTGTGGCGACATCTGCGGAGGATACGAAACACATGGGAAAAGCCGGACGCTTTGCGGGCTTATTGATCATCGCTCTCGCGGTGGCTTTCATGGGGGGCTGCGGATCCAACACCGGCCCCGAGGAAGATCTGCCTCTGAAGGGACCTACCTGGGTGCTGTATTCGTACGGCTCTGTGGGATACGAAAGCCGGGTGCAGGGAAGCACTCTCGGAATCGAAATCGATTTCGGCGATCAGGGGACACTGACCGGTTTCACCGGGTGCAACTCGTTCTCGGCACAATACGTCCTCTCCACGGAGGGCGACCTGACCGTCTCCGATATCGTCGGCCCGCCGGGGATATGCGATGAACCTCTGATGACGTACGAACGCGACATGTATTATGCCCTGACCAATCTGTCCGGTTACACAATCGAAGGGTCGCGGCTTCGATTGTTCTACGATAACGGCAGCAGGAATTTCGTGTTTGATGGTCGATAGAAAGTCTCTGGAACAAGATTCGCTGTGAGCATCACTGCAGATTCAGACAATGCCCCGCCGGATACATCCCGACGGGGCATTTCAATCCACTATCGTTTTCATTCCGTAAAGGGAGCACTCTCGCTCACGGACAATCCGGCAACGGCAGCATATTGATAAACAAGTGGTCGATCATCATTGTAAGGTCGCTCACATCGAGCATCCAGGGCTCCTCCCCAACCAGGTTGGCCTCCAGCGGACAGGTAACCGGCTCGAACGAGATAAACAGCCGATCAATCATCATCGTCAGATCGCCGATGTCCACGTCGTCGGTGCAATCAACATTGCCCTTCATGCCCTCGCAGAAACAGGCATCGCCAATGCCGTCGGAGTTGGAGTCCTCCTGCCCGGGATTGGGACCGTCGGCACAGTTGTCACACGCATCGCCGACATCGTCAACATCTCGATCGGCCTGATCGGGGTTGCTTTCCAGCGGGCAATTGTCCTGGATGTTCGACACACCGTCGGAATCCGGATCCGCATACGGGCTCGGCGCGGCCGTAAAATTCAGTCGCCGGTTGTACCCAAACACGGGATAGAACGCAGCGACCGAATCGTAGTCAACACCGGGGAAGTTCTGGAACACGACCCTGTCGTCGGCCGTAGCGAACAGCAGGTCGACATCACCGTCACCGTTGACGTCCCCTGCGACCACATTATGCATGCCAATCCCGACACCACTCTGTGCCACAATCATGGGAAAACGCGCGACCATGGTTGCCTGAGCCGTGTACGCCAGCAGTCGCTCGACATCATAGTCTACCGGGTATATGTCTGCCTCGACAGGCAGAATGATATCCGGATCCCGGTTGCCGTCGATGTCCACCAGCAGAGGCATGCTGCACATTCCCTCATGGTCTGTCGAGACGAAAAATCCCGAGTTGGATTGTGTACCCAGGAACGGCGTACCGTCAAGATGCCAGGCATAAATAAAACTTACATCCAGGTCCGCAAAGGCGGTAACGTACTCGAGCGACCCGTCGCCGTCCAGATCCCCGAATATGGGATGCCAGGGTCGGAAGAAACCGTTGATATCCATTCCGTGGGGCCAGCCCTCCATCAGCACCAGATTTTCGTCGAAGGCGTATACATAAAACCCCAGATGAGTCCAGGGACTGGAACTGAAAGAGCCATGAATAATCAGTTCCGATTTGCCGTCAAAGTCTATGTCCACCGCCGACAGTCCGGCATGGCCGGAGGTCATTGTGTATTCGTCGAGTATCAACGCCACCGCATTCATCTGGTTGCCGCAGGTATCGAATTGCACCAGCGAATCTCCATAGCAGTATATCTCATCGATACCGTCACCGTCGAGATCCGCCGGAAGGCAGTTGCGCAGCCCAACCCGGGGCGGAAACCCGCATTCCCAGGGCGTGCCATCGGCATTATACACAAAATACCAGCCCGCCCTCTCGCTGAAGCCGCCGGGGAAGTAGTGTATCTCGTCGATACCGTCGCCGTTGACATCGCGCAGAAACAGGCGCGGCGTACTGCTGATCGACGTCACATCTGTAACCACCGAAGCCGGATCTTCGCTGACCGTGGTAGTGATGGGAGGACTATCCGAACGATAAATGGTCATCAGCCCGGTGTCATTCATTATCACCATGTCCTCGTACTCGTCTGCATCGAGATGCCCCACCGCCGGCATGATGCGGTAGTCGCCGGATGGAAAGGCAGGGATACCCTCTGTGATGATAGCACCATCCGTATCGAGGACCTTGATGCCGAGACTGGTGCCTACGATAATCTCGTGATCGCCATCCTGATCCAGATCGCAGTATGTGGCGGAAATGCCCGGAGTTGCACCGAGCTGTGTTGACCAGCCGTCGTCACCGGCAAACACTTCCTGAATCTCCACCACAATCGTATCGGACACTTCCAGCCCCGAGGTCGAGTACACGTCAAGTTTCACGCCGTAACGCTGATCGGGGTAGGCGGCACATTCCCAGTCACCGAGATGACCACCGATGACAACGTCCGAGGCCTGTGCAAACACGCTCCAGGACGAAGGGGATTCGCCGGGCCCGACGGACAATGTATAGTGGTCGAAATCCGCGCAACCGGCAGTCCCGCGAATGGCGGCGTACCCTCCGAGCGTTTGATAATCGGCCGGCTCGGTAATCTCGGCCACGGCACCGTCCAGGACATAAACGGGCGAGCAGGCCTGATTGAATTCGCCCACTCGCAGACGGATCATGTATTGCCCGTGCAGACCGGCGGTACTCCACGACCCCAGCAGGTTGTCGGTCACCGGGCTTGTCCCTGAGTTGATGAGGGTCCAGCTCTGCGGCCGCTCTCCCTCACCGTACTCCAGCGTGTAAGAACCAAAGGCGGCGCCGTCGGCAGTACCGGTGATGTCAACCGTGCCCGAGACAACTGCAAACCGCGACGGTGCGGTCAGACTTGCGGCAACCTGGGGCAGGCCCGAGGCCAGAGCCGACTGCAGGTTCACCCGTCCGTACCCGCTGTAGATGTCCCAGCCCGGGAGATTCTCCCCCAGGCCAAAGGGATCCAGGTAGTCATCGGCCGTTGTCTCGAGAACATTGCGGACATAATCGTGTGTCAGTCCGGGAGAGACCGCTCGCAGGTAAGCCGCCACGCCCACGACGTGCGGCGACGCCATACTCGTACCTGACGCCAGGTAGTAGTCCTCGTCAATGATATGGACATCGGGTTCACCCTTATCGCCGTACATGTCTGTCCCGGAGGCCCTCAGCGACAGGATGGAATAACCCGGGGCACACACATTGAGGTATTCGTTGTACGTGGAGAACTCGGCGATTTCATCTTCCCAGGAGGTGGCGGCGACCGAAATGACTTCCGGGTACGACGCCGGGTAGTTGACGCGCTCGAAGCCATCGTTGCCGGCCGCGGCAATCAGCACCACGCCGTAGGCCCGGGCGCACATCAAAGCATCGTACACGACCGGCATCGCCCACGGCGCGCCCCAACTCATGTTAATGACATCGGCCCCGTTTTCCGCCGCGTAGACCACTCCCACGGCAACCGTCGACAACGTCAGGGGCCAGCACTGGACCCCCATGATCCGGGCATCGGGACAGACCCCGGCGACACCTATACCGTTGCCCACCGTAGCGGCAACAATGCCGGCACAATGCGTACCGTGCCCGTGCACATCCGAGGGATGGCCGGACCCGGCCACGACATTGGCACCGTTGACGTCGTCAACGATTCCATTGTGATCGTCGTCTATCCCGTTGCCGGCAATCTCATCGGGATTACTCCACAGCCGGCCGACCAGATCGGGATGATCCGTATCAACACCGGTATCGACAATCCCCACCACAACCGTCGTGGTGTTGTCGGGGGGCGTTTCGTACACTTCCAGAGCGTCAATATCGGCGTCCGGGACCCCGTTGATCTTCATGATTGTGTCATTGGCGGTACCGGGAATACGATCGACCAGAAACAGGGTTTGCCCGGTGTTGTTCAGGCCCCACTGCAAATCGTAGAGGGTATCATTCGGCAGGTCATACAGCTCCAGTTCGTAGTCCGGCTGGGCGTACTCAACCTCATAGAGGGAGCTGTAGGCCAGAGCCATAGCCTCAATATCCGTTCCCGGCTCCACGGTCAGCAAGTAGACACTGCCCAGCGCAGTTTCCACTGAGGCGGATGATCGCAGCCCGTCCAGCAGGCGCCGCTCGGATACAACCGGAAACTGGTCGCGCACGGCCTCCATGGCAG
>JAHIVM010000189.1 GCA_018816665.1 Candidatus Zixiibacteriota bacterium | reverse complement strand
CTGTCCTGGCGAAACGACAGTTTCTTCGACGGACAGGATGTCTGGACCCGAAAACTCCCGGACAAACGTCGCACCATCTACGGCACCCAGCCGCCTGTGAGGGACACGGACTCGACCTTCATTGAGTGTATGGGGAATCGCTACATTCGCAAATCGCATTTGCGCACCGGCCGGCAACTGTGGGAGTCGCCCGTGAAACTCAAAACGGCTCCGGCATTGTACGATGCCTACCCTCCCCTGCTGCTGAACGCCGACAGCAGTCGTTTGTACATCGCCGACAAAGGCAAAATCCACGCAATCAGCACAGTCACCGGGGAGTCGGTCTGGGCGAAGGAGCCAAAACTGAAACGCCCGGTGCTCGACTACACGCTTACCGATGCCGGGTTGCTGGTGATGATCGGTCGGCAGAGCGCCCCCGGGAAACGATCCGACCCCGAGGTACTACTTCTCTCAGCGGACACGGGTGAGGACATCTGGCATGAAACCGCCCGCGACATGAGTATCGAGGATCTCACCAATCTTGCTGCCGACGGTGATCGGGCGTGGGTGTATTCGCGCAAGCGGTTGTTTGGAATCGGTCTAACCGACGGTGCGATCGTGGAAATTGCGAACGACGTTGATTTTAGGGGCGCGGGAGAGAAACCGCTGATTCTGACTGCTCACGACGGATCGTTCTGGCTCAGGTCGGCGGAAAACGTGATGGAGGTCGATGAGTCCGGTACGATTGTTCATCACGCCCACTATCCCGGACAGCAAATCAGCGATCTTGAGTTCATCGGCAAGTTTCTGGCCGGCGCGGCAATCCAGCTGACACTGGGGCAGGTGTTCACGGGCGCATGGCAATGGGATTGGATTTTCGAAGGCAGCCTGCCCATCAAAGCCCGTTATATTCAACAGGTGGACAATCGGTTCACGTCACACTATGTGGTGTCACGCAATCCTGAGGTAGCTCAGCTCACGGAGATTGTCAGGCTGGATCGCGGCACATTCCGAGAGACCGGGCGGGCACGTTTGACCACCAAAGTCGATGTGCTCTCTATTGATGAGGACCGTTCGCTGGTTGTTTTTGTCCACGACGATACTCACCTGATGTGTACGAGGTTCCTGGCGCCCTGACACCCTCCAAACAAAAACGGCGGTGCCCCAAGCAGGGCTACCGCCGTTATCCTGACAGGACTGAATTACGCCTGCGGGTGTTCCCGCCCGGACTTGTTGTCCATGAAGTTTTTCAACGAATCCAGCAGATCAATCGGCACCGGGAAGATAAGCGTGGAGTTTTTCTCCGCGGCGACCTCCGTCAGAGTCTGCAGGTAACGCAACTGCATGGCGTTGGGTGCCTGGGCGATCACTTTGGCGGCATCGGCAAGTTTCTGCGAGGCCTGGAATTCACCCTCGGCGTGAATGACTTTGGACCGGCGTTCACGCTCGGCCTCGGCCTGCTTGGCCATAGCCCGCTGCATTTCCGGCGGCAGGTCGACATTTTTCACCTCGACCACGGATACTTTGATACCCCACGGTTCGGTCTGGTCATCGATGATCGTCTGTAGTTCCGCGTTGATTTTGTCGCGATTGGTGAGCAGATCATCAAGCTCAACCTGGCCAAGAACCGATCTCAACGTGGTCTGGGCAATTTGCGAGGTCGCCTGGAAGTAATTGGCTACCGACACGATGGCCTTGTTGGGGTCCAGCACCTGGAAATACACAACCGCATTCACTTTGACCGAGACGTTGTCCTTGGTGATGACATCCTGAGCCGGAACGTCGTACGTGATGACACGCAGATCGACCCGTTCCATCTTATCGATGATCGGGATCAGGATGATGAGCCCCGGGCCTTTGGCGCCGATAAGACGTCCGAGCCGGAAAATTACTCCGCGCTCGTACTCCTTGAGCACCTTGATCATGTTGAACAACAAGATCATCCCGAGGAAGATGATTATCATAAATCCGATAGGCAGTCCCTGCATGATACCTCCCTCTATGTTTAGCTTTTCTTCTTCACGATGAGTTTTAGACTATCTACTTCAACCACTACGACTTTTTGACCGACCTCCAGAGGTTCATCGCATTCGATCTTCCAAAGGGCGCCGTCAAGGTAGATCATGCCGTTGCCGCGTACCTCGCCGATTTTCCCGATCATGCCATGGCGACCGGAAAACGGCTGTCGCTTGGAGGCCTTGACGACAAGCAACATGATAGCCCCCGCAACAACCCCAACAAACACTGAGACCGTGACAAGGACCGTCCAGGAGACACGCAGGGCGGGTTCAACCGTGTCGATAAGCATCATACCTCCCAGAAAGAGTGAGATTACGCCTCCTACCGTGAGGAGGCCTGCTGAGGCGATCTTGATTTCTGCAATGAACAAAACGAACGCCAGCATTATCAGCGCCACTCCAGCGTAGTTTATTGGAAGTATCGAGAAGGCGTAAAACGCGAGAATCGTCGCAATCGCTCCCACTACACCTGGGAAAATCGCACCGGGGTTCCAGATCTCCACAGTAATGCCCAAACCTCCAATTGCAAGCAGGAGAAAGGCAATGTCCGGAAAAGTGATAACCTCAAGGAATCGATGAATGAAGGTCCTCTTGATTGGCTCAACCCGCGCGTGATCCAATTCGAGCGTTCGCTTTGTGCCGGAAACTTCCACCGCCCGCCCGTTCAGCTTTCTCAGCAAATCGTTGATGTCCGATGCAATGAGGTCAATGACGTTATTCTCCAACGCCTCATTGCTCGTGATGGAAACAGACTCGCGCACCGCCTGCTCGGCCCATTCGGCATTGCGGCCGCGACGTTGCGCGGCGGCCTTGATCTGAGCTACCGCGTCATTGGTAACTTTTTCGTTCATGACCGAGTCCATTGCCTCGCCGCCGGACACAGGATGAGCCGCCCCAATGTTGGTAGCCGGCGCCATGGCCGCGATATGGGCGGCATAGGTCATGTACACGCCTGCAGAGCCGGCTCGCGCTCCTTCGGGTGAGATATACACACATACCGGGATATCGGCGTTGAGTATGCTTTCGCAGATTGACCAGGTTGCAGCGACAAATCCACCGGGTGTATTGAGCTGGATGACCAGCAGTTCGGCGTCCTCGTCCTCAGCATATTCGACGGCTTCCTCAATGCGGGCATCGGTTACTACGCCGATAACACCGTCGATTTTCAATGTATACACAACGGTCGGCAAAGCCTGTTCGATTATATCGTCGATATCCGTACGCCCAGTATCGGTGACGGCATCAATCACATTTTTGACAGCATCCTCGACCGGTGTCGCACGCAAGGTGAACGCCACCAACGGACTCAGCAGCAACAGACCGAATAACACTAAGGTGATTGATCTTCTCATACGGGAACTCCCTTGATTACAGGAAATATCATCCCCGAAACGACAGATGTCAACATAAAGGGAACGAGGCGCCCGAAGCGCCCTACCACGTCAGAGTACGAGCCGAGTACTTCACGATTCCGTCCAGGACAGTCGCCAGGACCTTCGTATCGTACAAGCGCGCCGGTGCAACCCGGGTCATATCCTGGTTGAGCACGACGAAGTCAGCCGGGTATCCCGGCAGCAGATGTCCCCGGCAATGCCGCTGCCCCGCCGCAACCGCCGCCCCGGCCGTAAAGGCGTGAATCGCCTCCCCGGCGGTAATTCGTTGCTCGGGATAAAAAACATCGCGGCTGCCCGGATGGGCCCGGCGGACGGCATCGGCAATACCGGCCAGCGGATTGAGCGGTTCGATGGGGACATCGGAGCCGAACGCCAGGTCTATACCCTTGTCGAGAATTGTCCGAAAAACATAGGCATTGGCGCCGCGCCTGCCCCAGTATTCTCCGCACCATGTCTATGTCCGACGTGCAGTGTGACGGCTGCATGGAGGCGATCACGCCCAGCTTCTTGATCCGGGCCAGGTCCTTTCGCCGCACAAGCTGCAGGTGTTCAATGCGATGCCTCGCGCCTCCGCGCGGTACTCCGGCGGCCTCAAACGCATCCAGAACATTGGACACCGCCCGATCACCGATAGCATGGACGGCGCACGGCAGGCCGAGTTTGCCCGCTCGAACGATCAGGCTCTTCATTTCGGGAACACCGGTGACTTCAATGCCCCGGTTGTTTTTGGTCCCGATATACTTGTTGAAACAATACCCGGTCTGGCTGCCAAGAGCGCCGTCGGCGAAAATCTTGATACCGGCAATACGGAAGAAGTCCGTCCCGGTACCATAGGTGGTATTGGTAACTTCGAGTCGCGAAAGCCGGGCCGCAATGGGATAGTAATTCACGCGCAGGCCCAGTTTTCCGCGTTCGGCCAGATCGGCCATATACATGAAGCCATCGGGGCCGTCAAACGAATGCACGCCGGTCACACCCACCCTGTAGGCGTGTTCCAGGGCCTGTTTGAAACAACGGTTTATCTCTGTGTTGGTTGGTGCCGGCACCCGGGCGGCCACCGGCTCGTAGCCCGAGATTTCACGCAGTATTCCCGACGGAGAACCGTCGGGGAAACGCACTATCTCTCCCCCGTCGGGCTGGCGCGTTTTGGCCGTTATCCCGGCCAGTTCCAGCGCCCGGCTGTTTACCCAGGCGGAGTGCATGTCTTTGGAGTAGATGAAAGCCGGACGGCCCCCGGTTACTTTGTCAAGCATGTGACGGTCGGGCTCCTCACGATTAGCGAATCGATCCGGCGAGTAGCCGTTACCAAACACCCAGCCGTTTTTGGGCTGTTTGTCACTAAATGCCTTGATCAGCGAGAGACACTTACGTAGCGAATCGACACCGTCGAGCGACACTCGGTTGAGCAACAGCGCAAAGTTGTAGAAATGCGTGTGGGCATCAACGAGCCCCGGAGTCACCATGGCGCCGTGCAGGTCGTAACGCTCGTAGGTGGAGAAGTCGGGATCATATTCCAGGTGATTGCCGACCGCCACGATAGTGTTTTTGTGCACGGCCATCGAATCACACACCACCTCGTTGGCCTGGGTGTGAATCCGTCCATTATAGTATAAATTTCTCGCTTTCAAAGTCCTCTCCTCTCACTCGGGCATCTCCGTCCCGTCGGGTCAGGCCGATACGATCGGTCTCTTCGAGAATCGGAATGGCGTACTTGCGCGAGAAACCAAAGCGGGTACGCAGGTCGGCCACCATCAGTTTCTCCTGGGCGCTCAATTGCTCTTTGATATATGATACGATGGCTCGCCAGGTCTCCGCGAGAAATAGAAAGTCAGAACCGCATTTGTATCCCTCGCCGGATTCCAGGATGTACTTGATGGCCTGCTGGGCAACCTTGCCTTCCGAGGCGAGTTTGCTCAGACTGGGTGGATCTTCCGGGTGGTCGGTCAGATCCCGGATGATTCTATCGTGCGCCTCTTTGATAACGCCCTTGAGGCTGGTACCCCGACCGGCCAGATTGTAGACATCGGCGGTACGGGCCACCGTCCCCTCGGTCACCATGTAATCCAGCAAACGGACCAGCAAATCGCGATCGTATCGGATCAGGCCCCGCACGGCATCGCGGGTCAGTCCCTTGAGATGCGGGTTTTCCCTGAGGTAGGCGGACATGGCATCATGGATGGCGGCAGTATGGCGTTTAAGTGTTTCTACGTGGTATATGCGATCACCAAATCGGCCGACCTCGCCGGCAGTCTCAAGTTCACGGGCAGTTTTCTGCGCTTCCTTGAGTCCGAAATCAGCGTCTCTCAGGAGTTCGCTCTCCGGGACGAGAATGCGATTGCGCAGTTCGGAGATCAGCATGGAGCGAATGTCGGGACGCAGCCGTTCTTTGAGATGCTCGTAGTGGTCGAATTTTTTTCGGCGCGGGAAATGCGGCAGGTGGTCCAGGACATGGCCGCCGCCCAGGGTAACCATGGGAGTCGGCAGGCGCAGGATGTAATGATCGCCGGCCAGCGAGTACACCGGCGAGTCCGGCTTGAAAAACACTATGCCACTGCCGGACGGTCCGATTGTTTTTTGCTCGTAGAGACGGATTTCGCCTTCAACCTCTGTTGTCCCCAGGATGACAAGGGCGCGACGTCGATCCGCCAGTTCGACCGGACTGTTGGACAGCATTTCCAGAGACAGGGCGAGCACCGGATGTGATTCACGGGTCTTAATGTCCAGGCGATCCACAACCACGCCGCCGCGCTGCAGGTGCTCCCGGTCGACCCCGGTAAACGAGACGGCGGTACGTTGTCCCGGTTGGGCGAGGTCCACATCGCGGTTGTTTGACTGCAGGGTTCTGATTTTTCCGGTCACACACGACGGCCACACCGATACGGTTTGTCCCACTTTGAGCGTCCCGCCCCGCAGGGTACCGGTCACAACACCGCCGATGCCCGGACGGATGAACGACCGATCCATATACAACCGCGCTTTGCCGTAGTCCTTCCGCGCCTCAACCACGGCAGGCATCCCCGACAGATGCGCGGACAAACGATCAAAACCGGCGCCGGTTGTTGCCGACACCGGGAACATCGGCGACTCGGCCAGGAACGTGCCGGCCACCTTGGTGCGGATTTCGTCTTCCAGCAACTCCACCCACTCGGGCTCGACCAGATCGATCTTGTTGATAACGATGAAGCCGTACCTGACCCCGAGGAGACGGATAATCTGAAAGTGCTCTTCGCTCTGCGGCATCCAGCCGTCGTCGGCGGCAATCACCAGGATGACGGCATCGATCCCCCCCACCCCGGCGATCATGTTTTTGACAAATCGTTCGTGACCGGGGACATCGACAAGAGCGATAGTCTCATCCTTGTCCGTCCGATAGAACGCGAACCCGAGATCAATGGTCATGCCCCGGGCCTGTTCCTCGGGCAATCGATCGGGGTCGGTTCCGGTTAATCGTTTGACGATCGCTGATTTGCCGTGATCAATATGTCCTGCCGTGCCAACAACGATCATAGTGTTATCCCGAGCTGCTGTCGGACAGGGCGATGCGTATTGCTTCTGCCAGCGTGTCCAAATGGGACTCATCGACCGCTTTAAGGTCCAGTACAAGACGGTCGTCCACGATCCGTCCGATGACCGGCGGGGTCATCTCCCGGAATCGTTTCATAAGTGCAGTAGCTTTTATCTCGGCTGCGAATGCGAGAGCCACCGAGGGAATTGTCTGCTCGGGCAATGCCCCGCCGCCCACCAGCGCCCCGGTATCCCGGATCGTAATGGTTGCGGGAGCTCCCACCGCACCGTGAAGGTGTTCGGCCCGCCTGCGCAGTTCAGCCACCGGGGTACTGAGGATACTCCACAGTTTGATATCCTGCTGATGCGTACCGTTGAGATAGATCGACAAGAGTTTCTCGACTACCGAATACACGACTTTATCCACACGAAGGGCGCGGAACACGGGGTTCTTTTTGACTTTTTTGACAAGATCGGCCCGTCCGACAATGAGTCCGGCCTGCACCCCGCCCAGCAATTTGTCACCGGAGAAACAGGTGAGTGACGCCCCGGCTCGCACTGAATCCTGCACCGATGGTTCGTGGTAGCCGAGCAGATCGTTGGTGGGGATAAACACGCCGCTGCCGAGATCGTTGACGACCGGGATACCGTGTGTCTGACCGATGGCCACCAG
>JAHIVM010000188.1 GCA_018816665.1 Candidatus Zixiibacteriota bacterium | reverse complement strand
CCAAAACTGAGCAGGAAACGTGGCGCCGGATTCTCAGGACCCTGCGCGATACCTATCATCTGGATATCACCACCCCGCAGACCCTGATAGGACATCAGAAATACCATCATGTAACAAGCATTAGCACTATCACAGTAGAAACCGGCAAGGAGACGCATCAACATGTGTAAAGACACGACTGACCGAAAAGTGCGGGGAGATCACTGTCTGAATATCTTCGTGTCCTACGAACTCAAAAGCCAGCTCAAACAACTGGCCGAGCGGTATGACCGAACCATGGCCGACATGGTGAGGGCGGTACTGCGTATCGGCATGCCCATGATGGACGGCTTGTCGCAGGCAGAGGAGATCATGGTCCGGGAGTACGTGGAATTGTTCCGTAAGCTGCGCAAGGTGAAAACACTGAAAGAGATTTAGATCCAAAAGAAAAGGCCGGCACCGATAGGTGCCGGCCTTGTGAAAATCCAATCGGTCACGGACAGGACGGTAGATCGGTGAAATTGATGAACAGGTGGTCGATCAGAGCTGTAAGATCACCAACGTCAATCGTCCCGTCGGCCGGTATGGCCGTCTCGGCTTCCTGCTCGCAGCAAAGGGCGTCGAACGCAATATACAGGTGGCTGATCAGCTCTGTCAGGTCGGCAATATCGGCTCCCTCGGAGTCATTGCAGTCGACATTACCGGTGAAGCCGATGCAACAGGAGGGGCTGAAGGTGAGTGTCCCGCTCTTGAAATCAAGGTCGGAGATCGGGGGAACGCCTCCTATGCCGGCGCCGATACAATCGCTGGCACCGCCGTACACGGGATCGGTTCCGGTGATATCCGTTGAATCGGCAGAGAACACCGCGCGGTGTAGCATCAGTCCGTCGAGCAGAGCGTCAGTATCAAAATGCCCGTACGCGATTGCGTTATCCCCGCACTTCTCCCAGGCGAAACGCAGTTCTTTTTCCAGCGGACTCGACGGGTCCGTGACCCTGAACTTCAATCGAACCAGGGTTACGGGGGCGGCCGCAAAAACGATGTCATCAACCGTCACGGTGCCAGGTTCGTTGAAGTGAGTTGCCGTGGCGACTATCCGCAGATTCTGGATATCCCCGTAGGAGTCCGTCCGGGACACGAATGTATTCCAGTTGGTCAGCAACTCGCCGGGCTGTGCCTCCAGCAGTTCCAGACCGATGGTATCGTATCGCAGGTTCAGGGTGTAACCCGTCAGTCCTGTATCGATATCGGTCAGGACAATGTTCACCCAGCCGGTATCGCTAAACTGGAAATGCGTATCCTCTATTTGCAGGGCAAATGAGGGCGGGGTCCCGTCGGCAGGATTTCGCGCTGCCGTAGCTCGTGTCGGTCGATCGTAGTCGACAAACACCTCATTGTCACCGGTTTTGAAAACACCGTCGTAACAGGGTTGCATATCTCCCGACACTATTCTCACCAGAGCAACCAGGTCGGCCACCGAAAGAACCGTGCCATCGCAATTGATATCTGTCTGCGCAATCTGGGCTTCCGGATTGATGGTAAACGCGACCAGTCCTCGGGAGAAGTACTCCGTGAAAAGGACCAGATCTGCAATTGTCGAGGAAACTCCGTCGAGATCAATGTCCCCGGCATAAAATGGGATGTCATCTACCTCCGTAATTGAAAGATCGGACCAGGCACCCCACTGATCCTGGGCGTCTTTTGCGCGAACGCGATAGTAGTACACCCCGCCCGGCTTGCTGGTGAATTCGTACGATGTGTCTGCCAGCGCACTGGCAATGGTCGTCTCAGACTGAAATACGAGATGATGAGATACGTCGTCGATATAAATCCCCTCTTCCGTCACGGAACCGTCGGTGTCATACAGGAAGCGGAAGAACACGGATTGGCCTACATAGGCCGAGAGATCAAACACACCCTCGGTCCAGTCGCTGGAAGACCCCGTTATGCCGTGACCCCGGTTCACACCGTGCGGGTCGCTTTCGGTAGTGATGTTGCCGGCTATCGGCGTAAACGCCACCCCGTCGGTTGAGATTTCAACGTAGGCATAATCCCAGTCCAGTTCGATATCGTACCAGGTCTGGAAGCGCAACGTATCGCCTGCCTGCACCAGGTAGGGGTTCGACGAGGTTATCGTGTTGGCAAGATCATCGCCGGAGTTGGAGTAGAAGCTCGACGGCGCCGAATTGCTGCGGGAGGTCGAAACCGCAAAACCATCGTTGGCCCAGCCGCTCACCACATTGGCGGAATCGGTGATGACCGAGAGTCCGCGAAGTTCCGCCAGCTCATAGGAGACCGCCGGGTTGAGTGTGTCTGTGTGCTGCCACTGGACCTCGAAAGTACCGTCGCTGTCAAAAGGCGGTGACTGTACGATCGGGGCTTCCGGAGCCAGTAGCGCGTAAACATCACCGGCCGTCCGGGTAAGAAAGAGCAACGGTCCGAGATTTTCGGCGACCAGCTGCGGGATGCGGCT
>JAHIVM010000187.1 GCA_018816665.1 Candidatus Zixiibacteriota bacterium | reverse complement strand
GTCGTCAGTCTCAATCCCCAAACCCTCAAGTCCAAGATTCTCGGTATTACCGCACCGTCCGGCGGCATACAACAGGCGCTCGGAAACGACTCGTCGCCCGGAACGCGTGACAGTTGCTACCTGCTCGCCCTGGACTTTGATCTCACAGGGGGTTTCATCCAGGATAAGGCTGATGCCGTACTTCCGCATCAGGTAGGTAAGCGTGTCGGCGATTTCGCGATCCAGAAACGACAGCAGTTTATCGCGGCTGTCAACTATGGTGACCCGCACCCCAAGGTGTGAAAATATGGAAGCATACTCGCAGCCGATCACGCCCGCGCCGATGATGGTCATGGTACGCGGGATGATATCCAGATCGAGAATCCCCTCGGCATCGTATATGTACTTGTTGTCGAAGTCGATATTGTCGGGGCGATACGACCGGGTACCGGTCGAAACGATAATAACCTCCCCTTTCAGGATTGTTGAATCACCGCTCCCCTGCGAAACAACCACCGTGTGCGGATCGGCGATCATGCCGGTTCCCTGTACAACTTCTATCTGGTGGCGGGCCATATTCTGCTGAATGACATCCAGTTCCTGCTGCACGACCTGACTCTTGCGGTGCATGAGTTCGCGGATGGAAACACTTTGCTTGAGAGAACCGGTGAGACCGTAGACGGACCGCTGGCGCAGTCCGGCAATGTACATGACCGTTTCCCGGAGGGTTTTGGAGGGAATCGTTCCGGTGTGAAGGCAGACACCGCCCTGGACGGAGTTGCGCTCTACGATCGCCACCCTTTTGTGGCTTTTGGAGGCTTCAATCGCGGCCTTCTCTCCGGCCGGACCCGAACCGATGACTACCAGATCGTATTCTTTAGTTGGCACGTTGTTCCCGTTCCGTCACTTGGTCACCATTGTTGCTATCTACACAACATAAATCAGGCGTCCGGGTTCTCGCCAGCTTTATTCTTTTCCGCAAAAGGGTCACGCAGCTTGTCCACCTGCAGCCGAATCTCACCGAGTTCCGTTCTGGCCCGTTCAAACGCGGTCGAGAGAGCGCGCAGGGAGCCCTCCATCCGTTCGTGGAAGCCGGCCAGGCGCGTTGAGGACTCCTGCAAAGCGCTCAGACCGGTACTCAACCACCGAGCTTCATCAGCCAATCCGTCGCGGGCCAGGACCACCTGGGAGTAGGTGGCCGCCACCGACGCCATAAACGCGTACAGGTGGCCGGGAGAGCTGGGAATTACCCGGCGGCTGAGGGCATAGTCGAGGATTTCCTGCTCGGGAAACGTAACCAGCTGATAGTATACCGCCTCGGCGGGAATGTACATGACTGCGAATTCAGTCGTTTGTTCCGCCGGCCGGATGTACTTGTCCGCAATAGCATCGATGTGCTTTTTCAGCGTTCGTGAGAAGTCTTTGCGCGCCCCGGGATCATCCGGTCGCTCGGTCAGGCGCTCGTACGCCTCGATTGGAAACTTGGCATCGACCGGCAACAGGCGGTCGGCGACATGAATCACGGCATCAACCCGTCCCCCGGACTGAAACCGATGCTGGAGCGAAAACATGGCCCGGGGCAGAATCTGGGCCAGCAGGTTCTCCAGCAGGAGTTCTCCAAGTTGGCCCCGGAGTTTAGGCGGTCGCAGCAACTCCGACAGCGACTGGATGTTTCTGCCGATTTGCTCGATGTTGGATGTTTGCGTGGTCAGTTCGCCCAGGCGATTGTCTATCTGCGATAGAACCGCCATCCGTCGATCAAGACTGCTGGTACCCTCGGCGAGCCGGTCGTTAACCATGCGATTGGCGGCATCAATTGAATCACGAAGCGTGTGCAGAGATTCCGATTGCCTGCTCAGTAACTCTGCCTTGAGCAATTCGACAGCGCCGGTCAGGTTGACATCCCGATCGCCCTGCCGCCGGAACAGCAGAATGACCACGGCAACGAGCAGAAGTACGGCCAGAATGAGCAGAACCAGCGTAAACACACTCAGCGCATCCATGCGCCCCCACTCATCAGGATTATTGCCGGACCAGTGTACAGTGTCCCGACTCCGGCAGAGTTTTTTTCAGAATATCCTTCTTGAAACAAATCCGGACCGTTCCTTTCTCAGCATCGAAGTAGTCCGGCGACGGGGTTATACCCCAGATATACTTGGCCAGCAATTGGTTGGTGGCATAGTCGTAAAGCCCGGCCTCATTCTGATCAAACTGCACGCCATAGCGATAGCCCTCCGGTACGGCGCCGTTCGAAGTCTGCTCTTTGAACAAAGAAGACTGTTGGCCTGTCAGCCCG
>JAHIVM010000186.1 GCA_018816665.1 Candidatus Zixiibacteriota bacterium | reverse complement strand
GGAAACCGTACGCACCGTTGTTAATCGGTACGTGCACCGTGGGGCCGAGATGTCGGAGGAGTAGGCATACCATGCGCTCGAGAACGATACTGTGTATCACCCTTATGGTGCTGGTTCTGGCCGGAGGCCTGACCGCCGCGCCGCGGGAACTGCTGCTCAACGTGCAGAGCGCCCCGCTGGCCTGGGGTGATACCCGACTGGAAGAAAAAGTCGTGCGGGAACTGGGGCGCAATCCGGATCTGCGTGTCCGCACCGCCGGGCTCGAAAACGGTTCCGGCCCGCACTTTCCCGCCAACCGTACCGATGTAGACAGCCTGCTCAACTGGGGTCTGGAGATGGGCGGCCGCTACCTGCTTACGGTGACAGTCGACGAATATGCCCTGGAACGGCGCAAGGGATTCAGTTTGCCCCTGGTGTTCCATAAATGGGAGACGGTGGGAGTGATCCGCGGCGAGTACCGAATGCTGGACCTGCACAAGGGCCGAATGACCGCCGCTGAACCGTTTGAGGTGGAAATGTCCGGGTCGCGCCAGTTTCAATTCTCGACCGATGACAACCGGGCCGATCCCAGTTTGCATATTACGGCACCGGAAAAACGCAAGTTCTTCGGTAAGCTCGAGGAGAAACTGGTAAAGCACCTCGTGGAGAAAGTTAATCGACTGACCAGGGGGCGCTGATTTGACCAGGACATCGTCCGGCAATGAACAACGGGCTGATCCGCCGACCCGATTCTGGCAGAAGATCAGCCTGATGGCGGAAATCTCCGCGCTGTGCCGTCACCAACGGCCGGACGGATCAACCTTTGCCGATGTTCTGACATTGATTCAGCACATGGTGCCGTTTGATGATGCCTCACTGTATCTGCTCAATCCGCACACAAGGCAGCTCGACCTGCGGGCCTGTCTGGGTGAGGTCATCGCGCCGCCCAGCTTCCTGACCCGTCGACCGGGCGATGCTCTCGAACCCTGGTTGCCGAGTACGCGCAAGCCGGTGCTGATGACGGACATTGCCGATGAGGTCGGTTTTGATGCCGCCACCCCGCATAGCGCCGTGATGGCGGTACCGTTGTTTGTCGAGGACGAAGCTCTGGGCATGATGATCCTCGGCGGATACGCTCGTCGCTCTCTCAACAACAAACATGTCAAACTGCTGACCATCGTGGCCGATCAGTTTGCCGTGGCTGTGGAACGGCTCAATTACATCGGCAAGATAGAGGATGCCAACCGCGCCCTGCAGGAGGCCCATGAGGCGCTCAAGGGTGCCCAGGAACGTCTGGTGGCGAACGAGAAATTGCAGGCCGTGGCGCAACTGGCGGCCTCGATGAATCACGAGATCAATAACCCGCTGGCGGTGATTGTGGGCAACACTCAATGTCTGATGCTGGAGACCGGCGGTGATGCCGAGAAAACACTGCTGCGACTGAAACGGATTGAAGAAGCCGCACTGCGGATCGGGGATATCAATCGGAAGTTGCTGAAGATCGATTCTATCAAAACAGATGAGTATCTCGACCAGGAGAGTATCCGCATGTTGAACCTGGAGAAATCAACCTCGGTCTGACGACCGGGTCAGAAAGGATGTAACGTGACTGCCTCTCAGGATGCCAACCGCAATCATGCTTTGGGTATGGTCAACCGCGTGGATGATTTGAGCGATGACGTCAAGGACCTCGCGCTCAACCTGGCCCTGTATCTGGCGAAAATCAAAGCCAGCGGCGAATCGCAGGAAATCGTGCGTCTGGAACCGGAATTCGTCCGGCTGGTAAACGGTGCGGTCAAGGTGGTTCAGGAACTGGCAATCATCCTCAGCGCGGCCAAAAATGAGGAGGTCATGGCTTACGAGCCGCAGTCCGGACGCCTGGCCAAGGATCATATCGAACGAAAACTGGAAAATATTGTACATCAATGCAATACCATCCTGTCGTCGCTTGGTGACTATACGGATATAACCGTCTGAAAGACAGCAAGATAACGGTTTGTCGAAAGTCGCCCGTGAGGGTCTTACTGGAGGAAACCGGGGTAACTGACGATATAGATTATAGTTGTCCGGTATGGGCAACCCCCGTCAGGGGAGTAACGCAGAGGGGCCGCTGCAGGGATGACCGCAGATGAGGAAACAGTATGAGTACGACAAGTCTTGAGAAGCTATCCCAGAAGGCCAAACAGCGCGGTGAGCCGTTCAGGATTCTCATTGTTGACGACGAGCAATGGGTGCGCGAGGTCTTCCGTGATTTCTGTGCCGTGACGGACGCCTTCGAGGTTGATCTGGCGGCCGATGGCGCCGAGGCCATTCGTATGGCCGGCGACAAGGACTACGATCTGGTGACGCTGGACCTCATCATGCCGGACATCAGCGGTATGGATGCCCTGACAGAAATCAAAAAACAGTCACCCCAGGTACCCATCATGGTGATTACCGGAAATGCCACCGACAAACTGGTGAATCAGGCCGGCATTCTGGGTGCGTGCAAGGTGATGTACAAACCGATACAGTTAGACCACTTCGTTTCGGAACTTGCCTCCACACTTACACGCTGACGAAGAACAGATGAGCGAACGTGATCCAAAGGACGTGGGGCCGCAGGACCTGGAAAAAGGGGATCGGGATTCAATGAAAAGCAACATTTCCATCCTGGTTGTTGACGACGAAGAAATGATGCGCAGTCTCCTGAAGAAGATACTGGAACGCGACGGTTACCGGGTGCAGGTGGCTGTTGACGGTCAGGACGCGCTCGACAAGATGACCGACAATCATATTGATCTGGTTATTTCAGATCTCAAAATGCCGCGCATGGACGGGTTTAGTTTGTTGAAGCGAATCCGGCAGGACTATCCCCGAACCGGCGTGATCATGATGACCGCCTACGGGGATACGTATACGGTCAAGGATGCCCTCCTGCTGGGCGCCGATGAATACATAACCAAGCCGTTCAAAAGTTTTGATATTGCGCTGGTGGTTGAAAGGGCCTACTGGAGGCTCCTCTCGACCAGCGGCAGAAGCGCTCCGCAGGCGGGCTAGCGAAGGGACTGCTAAACATGGCCACCGAGGCTCAGACAGGTACATCGACCCGACCGCGCATTACCATCACGGTTTCCAAGGATGCCATGTCGGCGTCGCTTCTGCTGCGAACACCGTCCGAGAGCGAAGATGACGTGACGGTCGCCGAAATCCTGGAAGAACTGGCCAACGCCGGTGTGCAGTTCGGCGTTGACGAAGGTGCTATCTCGAAGGCAGTCTCTGAGCTGATATTCAATACTCCCATCACGGTGGCCAGCGGGCTGAAACCGGAAAAAGGTGTCAACTCCAGCTTCGTTTACAGTTTCAATACCGATGCCGACCATCGCCCCAAAGAGGATGAGGACGGCAATATCGACTACAAAGCCATCAACTTCATTCAGAATGTCGAAAAGGGCTCTGTCCTGGTAACCAAGGTGCCGCCGACCCCCGGACGAACCGGCATGACCGTGCTGGGCAAAGAACTGGCGGGTATCGACGGCCGTGATCTGCCGTTCAAGAACGGTGCCAACACCAAGGTATCCGACGACGGTACAACCCTGCTGGCCACGGCAAGCGGCGCGGTGCAGTACTCCTACGGTACGGTGGCGGTGAAGGATGTCCTTACAATCAGCGGCGATGTTGATCATTCGGTGGGCAATATCGACTGTCTGGGCTCGGTCAAGGTTACCGGATCGATCATGGCCGGGTTTACGGTGCGCGTGGACGGCGACCTGGAGGTCAACGGCAATATACAGGACTGCAATATCGAAGTTGGCGGCAGTATATATGTCAAGGGCGGATTTTTCGGCGAGGGCAAAGGCATGATGATGGCCGGCGGTGATATCACCGTCAAGTTCGCCGAGGGGCAGCGCATGATCGCCGGTCACGATGTCAATATCGGCGGCGAGATCATCAACTGCCAGGTACTGGCCAAGGAACACGTCACGATAAAGGGCAAGCGCGGCAAGATTGTCGGCGGCGAGGTAAAGGCCGGCAAAAAGATCAGGGCTGCCATTCTCGGTTCCGACGCCGGTACGCCTACCCATCTGACTGTGGGCTATGATCAT
>JAHIVM010000185.1 GCA_018816665.1 Candidatus Zixiibacteriota bacterium | reverse complement strand
CTTCTCCAAGCACCCGTACAACCGATGATCCCAGGCGGTCATTGGCGGACAGAGCGGTGATTTTGGCGCCATAGGTATCATTGTGCGCGGTGATGCCGTCGGCAACAAGAGCTGCGTCAATGGTGCCTGTCCGGTGACTGGTACCAACGACCGACGTGATATCGGCGACCGATTCGTGGTCCTGCAGAGCGACCAGAAAGGAGGTTGCCGGGAGGGTAAAGTCCTTGCCGATGGCAATAGACCGGGATATTTCGGCTGATTCGGCCGTCATTTCGGTACTGTGATCGAAAGTCAGGGTGGCTTCCTCGTCGCCGTAGACGGTTGCCGTGAACAGCCTCAAAAAAACGAATATGATCAGTTTCTTTTTCATGCTCCAAAGCCCCGTAAGGTGTTCCAAAATGAATCCACGCTAGGTAGGGCAATGGCGATGCCCTTCGGTTTGGCGCTGAAATTGAAAATCAAAAAAATTCTAACTATTTGTTATTGAGGCGTTTGCGATGAAGGTGCTGATTCGGGGCGGGGAGGCAGGGTCTGTTCCGGGAGGTATGGAGTATGGGAATAAGTCAATATCTTGAGGGGGCTTATGTGTCAGACGCCGGAATGTGCAAACAGAAAAACGTATCCGGTAATTATGTGATACCAGTGGCTTAGCAAGCGCCGGAAGTTGTTCTTCTGTTACTTCTTGTTAATTCTTGAGTTAAGGCACCGGATTTTCTCAATTCAAACCAAAAAACTGCTTGACTGTGGTGGGGAATTAATCAAAATTGGGGTGTATTTGGGAACAAAGTGGTAAGAAGTGGAGCTCATGTGACCGGGTTTTATGGTCAGTACACAACGTCGATGGACGCCAAGGGCCGCTGCATACTTCCGGCCAAGATGCGTTCGGTGGCTGACGATTCCGGTAACTTATTGTTAGATGGGGAGATAGTTCTCACAAAAGGCCTTGAGGGCTGCCTGGCCGTGTATCCTGAACCCGAATGGGCAGCCATTCAGGAGCGTTTGTCATCGCTCAATTTCACCGACAAGCCGTTTCGTTCTTTCAGTCGCCGGTTTTATTCGTCGGCGTCGCCGGTGACTCCTGACAAGAACGGTCGGATTTTGATTCCGGGCCATCTCATCAAGGAAGCCAATCTGGAAAAGGAATTGATGGTGATTGGGGTGAATCGCTGGATTGAAATCTGGAATCCGCAGCTGTTCAAGTACTACCTGGATCAAAACGCCGGTAGTTACGAGGAGCAGGCTGCGAAACTGTTTGTCGGCGATGGCCGAGCTGAAGAATGACGGTGGTTATCACGAGCCGGTCCTGGTGGATCGGGTTGTGGAACTGCTGGTAACCGATAGGAACGGCGCCTACCTTGATCTGACTGCTGGAGGTGGAGGACACTTACAAGCGCTGGCACATTCACTGAGCGACCGGGCTCGATTGTATGGGGTAGATGCAGACCCGGTGGCGGTTGAACGAACCACAAAAGCGCTGTCACAGACCGTCCAGTTCCGAAACATCTTACAGACGCCGTTTGCTGAAATCGACCGGATGGCAGGTCAATTTGCAGAAGATGGTTTTGCCGGGATACTCATCGACCTGGGGCTTTCGTCGTACCAGCTCGATGAACCTGCGCGCGGCTTTTCGTATCGCTACGATGCTCCACTTGATATGCGCTTTGACAGGCATAGCGGGGAGTCGGCTGGGGAGTTGGTAAACTCGCTGGGTGAAAAGCAGCTTGAGCGTATCCTGCGCGAATTCGGAGAAGAAAGACAGGCGGCACGGATAGCCCGAGCGATAGTCAGGGAGAGACAAACACAGATGATCGCCACCACCGCACAGCTCAGGGATATCGTTCTCGCGGTCGTCCGACCGCCCCATGAGAACAAGTCGCTGGCGCGGGTATTCCAGGCGCTTCGCATCGCGGTCAACAAGGAGTTGGAGCAAATCGATCGTGTGCTGCCGGCCGCCCTGTCTTTACTTACTCCCGGCGGCCGCCTGGCCGTCATTGCCTACCACTCACTTGAGGATCGTCGCATCAAGCGGTTTTTCCAGCAGGAAGCGAAGGGACGTTGTACCTGTCCGCCGGGTATGCCGGTGTGCGCCTGCGGTTCCGGTCCGTCCATGAAGCTGGTCACGCGCAAGCCGGTCCTGCCGGACGAGAATGAAATCAGCAGAAATCCCCGGGCCCGGTCGGCCCGACTTCGGGTCGCGGAGAGACTGACATGAAGTCCCTTTCGGTGCGCAAGTTTATGGAGGTGATTGAAATCCGATCCTGGATTTTCAAGCGCCTGCAGTCGCACCGCTACTTCCCCGTTATTGCCATCGCCTCCGTGGTGTTGCTGGCGGCCTGTGTGCACGTCTGGCAGCGTGTGGTGGTGTACCGCCTGGTGCACGATGTTGCCGTGCTGCGCAATGAAAACCAGGATCTGGTGGATTCGGCCAAAAAGCTGCGTTCGGAGATATCGGCCCTGGCGATGTCCACCCGGATCGAGCGTTTTGCATCGGACAGTCTGGGCTTGAAGGCTGTCGAGGGTGATCGGTTGTTCACGCTGGTGCGCGGCAGCGAAGACGATGTTGAGTGCGATGAGTTGACCACCATGGTATCGTCAATAAAACGCATTGCCCAGTACCTGCCCGTAATCACCGAGTCGCAGGCCACGGCGCGGGAGATTGAGGAAATCCGGT
>JAHIVM010000184.1 GCA_018816665.1 Candidatus Zixiibacteriota bacterium | reverse complement strand
CGGCTTCCGGGTATCCGGTATCCTGCTGCCGGGTGAACCGACCCGCAATATCGATCATCTCGGATCGCACCTTCACTGCGTTGAAACCGATCTTCAGGATGCCGATGGCTGCCGCAAGGCAGTACGGGCGATCAAGCCCGATTATGTCTGCCATTTGGCTGCCATGGCCTCGGTGGGACGGTCGTATGATCTGGAGACATTGACCCTGCGAGTTAATGTCGAAGGTACGTTGAACGTACTCCAGGCCGCATCTGAGTGCAAGCCACTCAAGGCGCTTCTGTTTGTGAGCTCGGCCGATGCCTACGGGACATTCACTCCCAAAACCAAAACGCTGGATGAACATCAACCCTTCAATCCCATTTCACCGTACGGTATTTCAAAAGCGGCCTCGGAACACCTGGCCCTGTATTTTCATCGTACCAGGGGTCTGAAGGTGGTGGTGGCCCGCTCGTTTAATCACAGCGGTCCCCGTCAGAACAATGATTACGTCATTCCGGCCTTTGCCCGTCAGATAGCCGCCATCGAAGCCGGCAAACAACGTCCCGTCATGAACGTGGGCGACCTGACCGCCAAACGTGACTTTTCCGATGTCCGCGATATTGTCCGGGGCTACCGTTTGGCAATCACCCGGGGCAAAGCAGGTGAGGTGTACCATTTCTGTTCCGGTCGGGCGGTAGCGGTGCAGACACTTCTTGATACCCTGCTGTCGTTTTCCGATCGTACTATCAAGGTGACACAGGACAAAAAACGCCTGCGCAAGTCCGACATCCCGGTACTGCGCGGAAGTAATCGTAAAGCTACTCAACAACTTGGGTTTAACCTCCGATACACATTGAGAGACACGCTCTCTGATACGCTTGAGTATTGGAGGCGGGAACTGGGCGCTACCCGATACGTTGACTCGCCCAAACGGGAGAAAGTAAGAGATGTTCAGAATGACCAAGCCTAAATCAAAAACGGCTGCCGCCCTGATCAAAAGAATCAAGGACCGCGAGGCCACCGCAGGGATTATCGGTCTCGGTTACGTGGGATTGCCGTTGTCTATGGTACTGGTCGAGGCCGGATTCAAGGTCATCGGCTTCGACGTATCCCCGGCCAAGGTGAAACTGCTCAACGCCGGCAAATCGGATATCGATGATATCCCCGACAGCACCGTCGCCAAGTCCCGAGCGTCCAAAATGTTCTCGGCGACTACGGACCCCAAACTCCTGTCAAAAGTTGACATGATATCGATTTGCGTGCCCACGCCGCTGTCCAAAACCAAGGACCCGGATGTCAGCTACATTCTGGCGGCCATGGAATGGGTTCGCCAGCATATGAAAAAGGGCGCCCTCGTAGTTCTGGAATCGACCACCTATCCCGGCACCACCGAGGATCTGATTCTGCCGATCCTTGAGCAGCAGGGTCACCGGGCCGGCCGCGACTTTTTCCTGGCCTTCTCCCCCGAACGTGTTGACCCCGGGAATCCAACCTATACCACCCACAACACGCCGCGCGTGGTGGGCGGTATTACGCCGGACTGTACGCTGGTCGCCAAAACGTTTTACGAGCAGTCTATTCCCAATGTATTTCCGGTGTCGTCAACACAGGCGGCGGAAATGGTCAAATTGCTCGAAAATACTTTCCGCTCCGTAAACATCGGTCTGGTAAACGAAGTCGCTGTCATGTGTGATCGCCTCGGCGTTAATGTCTGGGAAATCATCAATGCGGCCGCTACCAAGCCGTTTGGCTTTATGCCCTTCTATCCGGGTCCGGGCCTGGGTGGTCATTGTATCCCGATCGACCCCCACTATCTCTCCTGGAAGCTGAAGTCGCTGAATTACTACGCCAGGTTCATCGAACTGGCCGGCGATGTCAACAGCCATATGCCGGAATGGGTGGTTGAGCGCATAACCCAGACCATGAACAAGCGCCTCGCCAAGGCCCTGAACAAGTCGAACATCGTGGTGCTCGGCGTGGCCTACAAACGGAATATCAAGGACATTCGCGAGTCTCCGGCCCTGGATGTCATCAAACTGCTTGAGGACAAAGGTGCCCGGGTGACCTACCACGACCCCTATGTACCATCGTTCAAATGGCATGACGGACAGGCCAAGTCAATCACCTTGAACCAGGCGGCGCTCAAAAAGGCCGATTTAGTGGTGATTCTGACCGATCATACGTCCTATGACTACCAATGGGTTGTCGATAACTCCAGACTGGTGTTTGACACCCGCAACGCTACGGCCAAAGTGCGCCGAAACCGCAAGCGGATAGAGTTGCTTTAGTCCCGCGTTACAATGTCTTCCAAAGCCGGTCAGAACCTGACCGGCTTTTTTTTGGGCCGGACCTGCATAGAACGGGGGTTTTGGTCGATCCACAGCAGTAATAGTCTATGAGTAACGACACCGAAAAATGCGCCGCGCTGCTGCAGGACATTAAGTTCATTCTCCGGGATTTGCTGAAAGCCATCAAGGTGGTCTCGCTGTACCCGGAGAATAATCCGCTTCCGCAATCACTGAAACGGACAGTTGCGGAACGAATGACTGACATTGTAGCTCACGCCGGTGGTCTCGACCTCAGTATCGAAAAAACATACCTCACCTGGCGGAATGAAACCGTCTTCACGGATCAGTCCAAAGAAGAGAGCCTCGCGGGACTGTTTTTCGACCAGGGGATAACCCGGATCGTGTTCAAAGCGGGCCTGGAAGTTGACGATATCTATCGCTTCCTTGATCTGCTCAAAACGCATCTCAATTCCTATGATCGCGCCAGAGACCTGGCCGCCGCGTTCTGGGAAGCCGGCATGCAGCGGTTTGCGTTTGAGACTATCGAGGACATAGCGCTGGCCGAATTCGATGGTGATCTGAATGTCCAGGAAATGGGTCTTTCCCAGACCGCCCGGCGCGACCGGGGACAGATTGCAGTCGATGAGTCCGGCCGTTATGCCACCCTGTTCACCGAGGCAGAACCGGTCGGAGATATCCCCGAAGGTATCGAGGACAGCGCCGTCCTGCTGCAGGACTCCTCCAAAATAGTAAACGGCGGGACCATCGACCTGTCCGACAGCGGCAATGTTCAGGTGATTTCCGGATCCGTCTTTGATACCGGTACGGACGACGGCAATCAAAGTCTGCAGGTTGGCGCTCTCGTCGAAGCCATGGGCCTGAAAGATCTGACCGACAGCGCTCCCAGATTGCCTGATACGACGCTCATCCTCAATGATGAGTTACAACTCTCTCACGAAGTGGAACAGCAACTGGCGTTGTTGACGGCCGACGATGCCATGTTTGACCCGTACGAGGCCACTGCGGAACTGCTCAAGGAGCTGGTTCACCAGGAAACGGAACTGAGTGATTTTGAGGAATCCGTTACCACCTGCGAAAAAGTCCTGACCGAGTTTGTGGATGCCGGGAAACTGACGTATGCGGCCGACGTCCTCAGGTACTTCAAAGAGCTGGAGAGTCGTTTACGCAACGCCCGACCTCAGTGGGCCGCCCGTCTGCGCCAGACACCGGTTACCTTCGGTTCCCGCGAGAAACTGAAGGTCCTCACCAAGTCTCTCAATGCGCAGGATCAGATAGGTTCCATCGAATTGCGGCGGTACCTCGACAACTTCGACTGGCAGGCTCTGATGGGAATAGCCGAGATACAGGGATCCCTGGAAAGCCGGCAGCATCGCGAGTGCCTCAGCAACTACCTGGCCCAGCGAGGGGAGTCCAATCTGTCGGTAATCGCGCACGGTTTGACCGATGCCCGGACCGACGTTGTTTGCGCGTCCATCATCGCCCTGAGCCGAATAGACTCCAACGATTCCCTGGCTTACCTCAAGCGCATATCGGGACACCGCGATATGAGTGTGCGACTGACCCTGGCCGAGGCACTGCAGGAGAGCCGCAACGACATATCGCTGGCCATCCTCAGCAAACTGGCCTACGACGACACCCCCGATGTACGGCATGCCGTGGTGGCCGCCCTGGTGGCCCGGCGAGGCCAGCCGGCCTTCGATGCCATCGGCGATATCATCGATGACGACCGTTTCGTGTCCATCAACGCCGAGGACCAGGCCAGCATTCTGGCGGCCTACTCCCGTCTGGGAGGAGATATGGCCGTGGAGTACCTGGTGGGACTGATCACGCGATTCAATCCCATGAAAGACCCGCGAGTGGCTGCGCTCCGTGACGCCGCCTTCGGCGCCCTGGCTGTCAACCGCAGCGAGAAATGCGAGAAGGCGCTCCTGAAACTGCGGTCCTCCTGGCGACCCGATGTCAAACGCAAGGCCAAATGGGCCCTGGAGCAGCGACGGGAACTGATGTTTGGAGGCAGCGATGGCGAAGCCTGAGGCCGGAACAGCCGCCCGGATCCTGGGCGGGCAGACCGAAGAACAACTCTTGAATTCGTTTTTCGTGCTGTACAAAACATGCCGGATGGTGGACGAAAACAACGCCACCTTCGTCAACCAGTTCGAGAACTTCCGCATCAATTTTGATATGGTGGCGAAAAAGCATCAACAGGTTACTATCAAGATTGTCGCGAGCCATTATTTCGTCAACGATACCATGGTCAGGTTCAATGACCAGGGTCTGTCCGGCGCCGCCGGGGTAATCGCAGAGTGGCGCAAGCTCGGCCTGGGCGGTATTCGTGTGGCCGGTGATGCCTCCGCCGATGAGATACGTTCGTTTTTCAGATTCATTACTTCCATTCGACCGGACAACGACAACCTGGAAAGCCTGGCCGAACGACTGCGTACCCACGGACTGACCAATGTCGAACTCCTGTCGATGAAAGCAGTCGATACCGATCGATCGGCCATTTCAGAGGAGGCCCGCCAGCGATTCAGGGTGATGGCCCGCAAAACATTCTTCCGCGCAATGAATGTGGT
The DNA here is from genome assembly GCA_018816665.1 of Candidatus Zixiibacteriota bacterium. Taxonomy (GTDB): domain Bacteria; phylum Zixibacteria; class MSB-5A5; order GN15; family FEB-12; genus JAHIVM01. The sequence continues at coordinate 17,430 of JAHIVM010000184.1, read as the reverse complement.
CGAGGAGGTGATGGTCAGTACGGACCAGGGCCGCGATATCAACGTAGCCAAAACGAAACGCGTGGTTCACAGTCTGATCGATCAGTTAACCCGCGATGAATCATCGCTCATCGAACTGACCGCCATTCGTAATTTTGATAATTATACGTATGCCCACTCCACCAATGTGGCCGTGTACTCCCTGACGCTGGGTATTCGGATCGGACTCGATCGCACCCGCCTGTCTCAGCTTGGTTTTGCCGCTTTGTTTCACGACATCGGCAAAGTAAAATTGCCCACCGACCTGGTGAAAAAACCGGATGCTTTTGATGAAAACGACTGGCTCCAGATGCAACGACATCCCCTGCTCGGCGCCAAGACCATTCTACGCAACCTGAAGTTTGATACCCATACGGCCCGGGCAGCCCGAGCGGCTTTCGAGCACCATATCAACAATGATCTCACCGGCTATCCCATGCTGCACTACAAGCGGCGCGAACCCGGACTGTTTTCCAAGATCATCTCGATTGTGGATACGTTTGATGCTCTGACGTCCGGACGTGTGTACTTGAAAAAGAACCTGGCCCCCGATGTCGTGTTCAAAAAGATGCGCTACCAGATGACCGTCAAGTTCGATCCCTTCCTGATGCAGCTGTTCAACGATATCATCGGTACCTACCCGGCCGGTACGTTGGTTTTGCTGACCAGCAACGAAATCGCCCTGGTCCTGACCAACAACGAAGACAAGCCCGCCTGCCCGATCGTCAAAATAGTCGGCAACACCGAGGGCATCCTCGAGGAACCCATCTGGGCCGATCTGGCGTCGCCGGAACACAACGATCGACGGGTCGTCCGTCAGATAGACCCGGACCGCTACTCGCTGAACGTCTCCGATTTTGTGTTGTCGTGATTAGAACGAAAAGCTCACGGTTGCCCTAACCCCGCCCGACTCTTCCGGAGCCACTTCGAATTCGAATTGCTCGTTGCGCTTGTCCAGGGGGGAACCCGAAAGATGGGCATCGACATACGCATCAAACATCGACAAAAACGCCAAAATGCCAAAATACCAGTAGAACTTGTTCCGAGTCTGGCGTTTGTTTTCATACACGTTGTACCAGAGATTACGTTCGGGCACAGTCAACGCGCTTTCGTACAGGTTGCGAGCATCGTTGGCCTGCCCCCGGAAATGGAAGGCCGAGACTATCGCCCAGCTCTCCAGACCGGCAATGACAAATGCCTTAACATACTTGCGATTACCAAGCTGTCCCCATCCCGGCACCGCCAGCGACTTAAATAACGCCACCGTGGGTTGTTGATACAGATGCTCTTCCAGGTTGACCGGGTTGGTAACGTCGCCGGCCCGGGACTTGTCCTGAGGGGGTACAAACAGAACGGTATCGATTTGGGTCGCGGCCTGTGCCGTGTCCACGACCGTGGTATCAACTACGGAGGTGTCATCGGCGGTCACCGTGCCGGCGAAACAAGCAACCGTCAGCAATATGCACAGCCAGCGCGTCACAGATTTCCCTCTAGCAAAACACCTTCAACTTCCTGGCGCCGACCTGGACATCGAGGACTTCAGCCGGCAACTGGACAACCTCACCGTCGAGATACAACGGCCGTCCGCTCATCGGCTGACAACTGATCATGCGGCCTCGGAACAGCCGGATATCTGAACCATAGAGGTACTTCTTTTTACTGATTTGGCGGGCATATGACGAAAAACCACCCACATTATGGCCGTGGTCAATGATGATTTCAGCACAACCATCGTCAACCAGCGAGGCCGGTGACAGCGGCAGACCCACCGAGTAGGACAGAAGGTTGACATTGAGGATGATGGGAGACAATTCAAAACGGACACTGTCAACCTTCAGAATTGTTTTGCGCAGGCGCACCTGGGCGGCGGCCCGGGCAGCCAGACGCGACCAGCCCAAGCCGGTGCGGGGCGGCGGGCCCCCGTCGAGCTCCTCCGCCAGGTGCGGAATAAACCCCAGCCCCACCGATCCAAAAAAGACCTGTTCGGCGGCAATGCCCGAGTCAATGGCGCGATATCGGCCCTCGATAATGCGATCGATGGCCACCGCGGGATCGGGCGGATCGCACAGGGAGCGACCGATATTGTTCATTATCCCCATGGGAAGAATACCCAGCGGCAGATCGGCTTTGAGAGCCGCACGCCCCACCAGGTTGACCGTTCCATCGCCCCCGCAGGCCACCAGTGCCGTCACCTGCCCGGCCCGGGCGTACGGTGCCGGGTGATTTCGGCTGGGTCGACGAACTCCCGCGGTCACCTCGGCCTGCTTCAACAGATCCATGGCCGAGGCCGGCTCATAAATGGAGTAATACCCGCCTTTGGCTTTGACCGCACTGGTAAACTGTTTGACTACTTTCTCCTGGAATCGACCCGCGTCGCGATTCACCAGGATGGCGTAGTGAGCCATTTTGCTTCGTTCTTGCCGTTTTCGTACCATGGCTGCAAGTAAAGCAATTTCGCGCCAAAATCAAACCTCAAAGAACGGTCCCGTCGGGTGTCGGCGGCCTCCCCGCAAACAGATTCCGGCCCTGCCGCCCAAACGCCTGCGGGAGCCTATCAGATGCTGGTCAGGCCAACATAATCATCTGTCGAATAATGATTTATAGATTGCGTTCCCAGACCTCGGGAAGTTTATTACTTCACCTATGACGGACACATCCACAGCCAACACACACGCTCGTACCGGCCTGCTTCTTATCCCGTTTGCCGCGCTGGTGCTGGTCTATCTGCCCACCCTGATGGACCTGGTGGTCGACTGGTGGCAGGATGATAACTATACCCACGGCTTTTTGGTACCGCTGGTATCGGGCTATCTTGTCTGGTCGGTCCGCAAGGAACTGGCCGAACTGCGTCCGCAGACCGCCGGGGCGGGCCTGGTGGTGCTGCTGGCAGGAATGGTCCTGTTTGTCCTGGGCACCGGTGCCGCCGAGTATTTTACGGCCCGGTTTTCTTTCGTCCTGAGTCTTTTTGGGCTGACCTGGTACCTGCTGGGCCACACGTTCGCCCGGCGCACCTGGTTTGCCTTTTTCTTCCTCTGTTTTATGATTCCGATACCGTACGTCATCTACTACGCCGTGGCCGGTCCCATGCAACTGCTGGCCTCCAAAGTAACGGCCACCCTGCTTAGCGCCATTGGCATGGGCATTGTCCGGCAGGGGAATATCATTCATATCGCCGGCGGGTATTCGCTGGAGGTGGTCGAGGCCTGTTCGGGGATTCGCTCCCTGATGGCCTTGCTGGCCCTGGGCGCCCTGTATTCGTACTGGTCCCAGAAAAAGCCGGTTGCCCAGGTGACCCTGTTTCTGTCCACGATTCCCATCGCCGTGTTCGCTAATGTCGTGCGCGTGTTTCTCACCGCCCTGCTGGCCTCGACATTTGTTGAGGAGATCACGGCTGAGCCCTGGCACACGATTATGGGACTGTCGGTCTTTGTGGTGTCGTACTTGTGTCTGGCCGTCGCAGGCGTGGTGATTCGGAAGGTGTTCCGATGAAAACAGAAGTCATCCTTGCCTGCGTACTCATCGTTGTTGGCGGCGCCCTGGCCAATGTCCTGCGCTTCTCCGAGCAAATGCCGGATCGACCCGCCATGTTTGATCAAATACCCTATGACCCGCCGGGATACGTGGGTGAAGAACGCTACTTCTCCGAGCAGAGTTATGATGTTCTCCAGGCGGATACCACCACCCTGCGCGTCTACTATGACTCTCTTGGTAATGCCTACTGGTTGTTTGTCGCCTATTTCGCCAATCAGAAATACGGCAGTCAGATTCATTCGCCCAAAAACTGCCTGCCCGGCGGCGGCTGGCGCATAGAGAAACTCGAACCGTACACGGTGGAACTCGGTGGCGGCGTGTCCCGATATGCCAACCGGGTGACTATCACCGATCTGGATCAATCTCAGATCATGCTGTACTGGTTCGAAACGCGGGGCGGGGTCATACGTGAGGAATTTGGTCTCAAATGGGATCTGATGAAAAACTCCTTGCTCTTCCGTCCCACGGACGCTGCGTTCATCCGCCTGAGTCTGCCCCGGAAGTACAACGAAACCGTCGAGGAATGTACCGAGCGGGCGGTCCGCTACCTGAAAACCGCCTATCCGTACGTACAGCGGGCGTTGCCTTTCGGACAGTAAAAACTTGAGCCCGACCGTTCAGCTCCCTATACTCTCCCCCATGATCCGCGATTTATTCATACTCGTGCGTCCGTCACAATGGCTGAAAAACGGAGTCGTCCTGGCCGCCCTGGTGTTTGCCGGCGAGGCTCAGCACACCGGTCAGTTGCTCCGCGCCCTGACGGCGGCCGGCCTGTTTTGCCTGTTTTCCTCGGCCGTTTATATTTTCAACGACCTGATTGACCGTGAATCGGATCGCCAACACCCGCGCAAACGGAACCGTCCGCTGGCCTCGGGGCGCGTGACTGCCGGATCAGCGGTCAGCCTGATGGTGGTGCTTGTCCTGGTCGGACTGATCGGCGCGTGGTTTCTCAACCTTTCGTTCCTGCTGGTCGGGCTGTGCTTCCTGCTTCTGAATTTCCTGTACACGCTGGTCCTCAAAAACATCGTCATCCTGGATGCGATGAGCGTGGCCATCAGTTTTGTGATACGCGCCTACGCCGGAGCCTTTGCCATCGGTGTGCCCGCATCCAAATGGCTGCTTATTAATACCCTGTTTCTGGCCTTGTTTCTGGCCTTCGGAAAACGTCGCCACGAACTCGTCAGCCTGAGCGAAAACGCCTCGGCGCACCGACAGAGCCTGGGCCGATACTCTCCGTACCTGCTGGACCAATGCATCGGCGTGACAACCGCCGCGGTCGTCGTCATGTACATGCTGTATACCTTCTCGACCGAGGTCTCCTCCCGGCTGGGCACGGAGTATTTGTACCTGACCATCCCGTTCGTGGTGTACGGTGTCTTTCGCTATTTGTATCTCATTCACAAGCAGGAGCAGGGTGGTTCACCCACCCGGGTGCTGATAGGTGACCGTCCGATTCTCATTACCGTCATCCTATGGTTAGTCACGGTCCTGGTGATTTTGTACTATCTCAGGTGAGACACAATGTCGAAGGCGTTACGTGTGATTGTAATCGCGGTCGGCCTGCTGCTCTCCGGATGCGGCGAGTCTGATATGCGGACAGAGGACGGACTGGACCAATCCTCCCTCCCGCCGCTTGACCTCGATATTTTCCCTACCTACCATCTTGTATCCGGTTCGCAAACATATCCATCGGACAGTCTCCCGGAGCTGAGAGGCCTGACCGATCTCCGGTCGGCGGCCTATGGAATTTCCGGCGATACCCTGATTCTCTGGTACACGCCCGACCCCGGCGGCGCGAAATATCTGCAGGTGCTGGAAACGGCCGAGGCGTTCGGGGGCGGTTCGGCGCGTGTCGACGGCGTCGCTTATGACGACTCGTATGCCCTTGTTTTCACCTGCCCGGAGTCCGGGCGGATTATTGCAGGGCTCCGCGACGGCTACCTGGTGGGAGTACACAACTACCGGGATGAATTTCGTCAGAATGTGGCCGAGTTATTCTCGGGGTTGACGCTTCTTCGGGCTCGCGACTCCGTTTGATCTTGACCGTTCCCGCTCCGGCCCCGTACTTATAGTACCGGTCAGGCTCACTGACCTCTCAACTCGCACATCAAGATGCATCGGCCCGCAACAGCCGGACGATGTAGTGAAGATATCGACATTCGATGGTCGCGGCGGTGGCCTGTCGCCACCCTCTGCGACACACACTCAGGAGGCCCGGTATGCCCGTTTCCGAACCCACCGCGGTCACCACCTCGGTCAGTAACCTGACGTTTCGCATTCGTCGCAAAACGTACCCCTCGCCGCTCGACTGGCGTGACCAGGTGATGTATTTTCTGCTGGTAGATCGTTTTGACAACGGCGACCCTGATCCCGTTGCCTACGATCCTGCCTCTCCGACTGCACCCCGAAATGTATCCGAGGGCACGAAGTTCCAGGGTGGTACCCTTAATGGGATCACCCGACGGCTTGACTATATCCGTAATCTTGGCGCCACCGCTATCTGGCTGAGTCCGGTTTTCAAAAACAGACAGGAGCGCGATGACACGTATCACGGCTACGGCATTCAGAATTTCCTGGAGATTGATCCGCGTTTCGGCACCAAAAAGGACCTGCGCGACCTGGTGCAAAAAGCACATGCCCGCAACATGCTGGTGATTCTTGATATCATCATCAACCATACCGCCGACAACTGGGCCTACCCCGGCGATCAGCCGTACTATTTCTCGCGTGAGGCGTCGGCCCCGTTTGATTTCGGATTCTGGCGGCAAACCGACCCCGCCCCGGGGATGCAGGACGGCGATGCCGTCTGGCCGGTGGAACTGCAACACCCGGACTGCTACAAACGTCGCGGTCAGATCCGCAACTGGGACAATCGCGGGGAGGCGGTTGACGGTGACTTCCTGAGTCTCAAGGAACTCGATATCAACCGCCCCGGTGTTCTCGATACGCTGATAAAAACCTACAAGTACTGGATTGACTACGCCGATGTCGACGGCTTCCGGATCGACACGGTCAAACACATGGAGAGCAGTGCGACCGCAATTTTCTGCAATGCGGTCCGCGAGTATGCCCGCCGCATTGGGAAACACAATTTCTTCATGTTTGGCGAGGTGGTCGGCGATGATCGCCTGATTGAGGAATACCTGGGGAGGAATGCGCGGGTCGACGGCACCACCGAGCGGTTTCCATCGCTGGATGCCTGTCTTGACTTTCCGTTGTACCGCGATCTCGAGGATGTCATCAAGGGATTCAGAAGTCCCACGGTCCTGCGCGAGCGCTACGAACGCTTTCATACGCGTTACGCCGATCACGGTGAAGCCGGCAAGTACTTCGTGACCTTTGTCGACAACCATGACCAGATGTACCGTCCCTACCGTCGCTTTATGCACGGCTGCCGGTATCCGAAACAGGCCGCGCTGGCTATCGGCTACCTGTTGTGCGCACAGGGTATTCCGTGTATCTACTATGGCACCGAGCAGGGGTTCGATGGCGGCGGCACTCACGACAGCCATGTGCGCGAGTGCATGTTCGGCGGCAAGTGGGGCGCTTTTGGCACTACCGGCGTCCACTTCTTCAACGAGCAGCACGAAATCTACCAGTTGATTCGCAACGTTGCGCGGGCGCGACGGTTGCGGCCGGCCCTGCGCTACGGGCGGCAGTACTTCCGGGAGATTTCCGCCGATGGCAACTTTTTTGGCTGGCCCGGCACGGGAAACTGCACCCTGGCATTCTCACGCGTTCTGGACACCCAGGAAGTTCTGATAGCCATGAATCTCAGTTCCCTGCCGCGCCACGACACCATCACGGTCGACTTCAACCTGTCTCCCCCGGGCACGATACTGAAAGATCTGATGAATGAAAGTGATACCTATACGGTTGAGGGGTCGTACGGCAGAGCGTATGTGCGGGTTCCTCTTGAGGGTCATCAAATGGCCATTCTCTCGCAGTCGGAAAACACGCAGTAAGGAGGACATATAGTATGCAGGCGACGGACTATCTTGAGATGATGACCTTTGACGGCGCCGCCAAAGAGCCGCGGCCGACCCGCCAACTCAACCAGATTGTGCAGAATCTGGCGAAGGCGTTCGGGGAACAGCGTGATGGCACCGCCGTGGCCCTGTTCACGGGCGTTTCCGGTACCGGCAAAACACAGGCGCTGCGACTGCTTGCGGAGTTGATGAAGCTTCCCATCTATCGAATTGACCTGGCCGGAGTTGTGAACAAGTACATAGGTGAAACCGAGAAACATCTCAGCCGGTTGCTTGACCATGCCGCGTCGCTGGATTGTGTGCTGCTGTTTGACGAAGCCGATGCGCTTTTTGGCACACGTACGGATGCCAGCGATGCTCATGATCGGTACGCCAATCTCGACATTACGTACCTGCTGGACAAACTGGAGAACTATGAAGGGCCGGTCCTGATGACGACCAACCGTCGTCGCAAACTGGACGAAACGTTGTCGGATCGCTTCAGATTTGTTCTCTGATACACGCTGTGCGAAACAGCCCTGCAAAAGGGGGTCGGGCTTGTGAACGCAAACCCGACCCCCGCTACTCACCCATCAGTTCACCGGCCAAATACTCGAAATTGTCGTATCTCACGCGGTACAACGTGGTTGATGCGCTCCAACGACGGCCACCCACCCGCGAACCTGCCACCCGGCGACGGCGATCCTGCTCGGTCGGCTCTCTGCCAACTTCCAGTTCTGTACGGCTCAAACCCTGGTTGACACCGCACCCGAAGTTCGGCTTATTCCGGGGTAGTACGTAACCACGGCGCGCGATGCGCGTCACGAAACGACCGTTGCACACTCTTTGCAGATTGAGTTCAGTGGAAATACGAAAACACAGCCCCGCTCACGCAGCAGGCATCGCCGCGTTCAGTCTGCAACCGGCCGCGCACGGTGCCGCCCAGCTGATCGACGCATCATCCGGTTCCAACTGGCCGCCCGGCGAGAGTGATGGCACGCTGTATCAGGAATCCTTCCTCGCAATTGAAGACACGGATTCAGTGCAGGGTGGGTACACGCTCAGATGCCGGCCCTTTGTTCTCAATGGTGAACCCACCATAATCGGACAATTGTGTCGGGTCGGGTGGACTGACCGCGATGACCGACCCGGTGCGCTCGACAACATAATCGCCGATGCCGTGAACCGGCGGCCGCTGCTCTTCGCACTCGGTGCGGGCGGACCGGATCAACCACTGCACCGGTGTCTGGCTGACCACGGCTGGGAAGTTGTGCGCGTGCCTTTCTACTTTCGGATCGTGAAGGCCCGGCAGTTTCTGCGCAATGTTACCTACTTGCGGACAAACATACTCAAACGCATCGGCCTTGATCTCGTGGCCTTCTCGGGTTTGGGATCGTTGGCCCTGCGATATGTTCACAGCGATCTCAAGGCCGCCAACACACGCGCCGGTCAAATGACTGTAGAAGTCGTAGACCGTTTCGACTCCTGGGCGGACGATCTCTGGCATGAAGCCGCACCGTCGTTTGATCTGGCAGGCGTTCGCGATCTCCGCACGCTGCCGGTTCTTTACCCCGACCACGATCAACGATTTGTCCGCCTGTTGTTCTCCAGCGAGTATCGGCCGGTTGGCTGGGCGGTATGTGTGGGCACGCAGCTCAAAGAGCATTCCCAGTTCGGCAATATGCGTATCGGGTCGATAGTCGACGCGGTTGTCAAGCCCCCGCACGTTTCGGCGGCTCTGGCCGCCGCGGCGAAGTTCCTTGCGAAACTCGATATTGATCTGGTAATCTCGAGCCAAACGCATCAGGACTATTGCATTGCGCTCGAGCAGAATGCGCTCCGCTCGGGTCCGTCGAATCTAACCCTGGCAATCTCCCCCGAGTTAGTCAAAGCACTGGACCCGTTTGATATCAAAGTCGCGCTCAGTCTGTTTAGCCGGGGTGACGGCGATGATCCTTTCCGATTATAGATGGACAACCAACGCATGAAACGTCACGAATTCAAAGAGCACACGGCCGACATCATTGCAGTCGCTTTCGGCGATTCGCCTGAAGTTGCTTTCGCGGCCGCTGCCGAGGCAATGTTTGATGTTATTACCGGTGGAGCGGATGTCCAATCTATTGAGTCAGTTGAACTGACCGTGGAGTCCATCGACCGGGAAGGTCTGCTGGTTGGGTTCCTGTCCGAGCTGATCGTGATTCAGGAAGTGCAGGGCAAAGTGTTCGCAGAGTTCACGGTGGTGTTCACCGGCCCGCATTCGCTCCGGGCAATCGGACGCGGCGAGTCGTTTGACCCGGAACGTCACGGCGAGGGTACGCCGGTGAAGGGCGTTTCGTATCACCTGCTCGAAATTGACACAACATCATCGCCCGAGGAGTGTCGGATACAGGTGCTGTTTGATATCTAGATGCAAAAGCCACCGGCCGGCAGTATAATATGGTAGAACCTGACCCGCGAAATGAACACACTAACCAGAGTCTGCAAGGTAACGATACACATGCCGATGGCCGGAAGGCGAGGAGTGCAGTATGGGCTGGGACGGACCCTTACGAGAAGTTGACCGCTATCGTTTCGAGATAGCCCCCGGTTATGAGTCCGAGGCCATGAAACGGCACGGTCTGACCATGCGCGTGCCGGGATTGATCTACGCCGACCGTCGCATGATGGAGATCATCAAACGCGACAACAGTCCCGATCAGGTCGCTCATGTAGCCACCCTGCCGGGGATTGTCGGTCATTCGTTCGCCATGCCGGATATTCATCACGGCTACGGTTTTGCCATTGGCGGCGTGGCGGCTTTTGATGCCGAGGAAGGCATCATCTCCCCCGGCGGCGTGGGGTACGATATCAACTGCGGCGTGCGTCTGATCAGGACTTCGCTGGACTGGAAAGACATCCGCGACCGGATTGACAAACTGATCGATACCATGTTTGCCAATGTCCCGGCCGGAGTTGGGCGGGGTGGCAATCGGAAACTGGTCGGCAACGAGATCGACGAGGTCCTGGCGCGCGGCGCCGGCTGGGCGGTGGCCGAGGGTTACGGCTGGCCGGAGGATCTTGAGGTTATCGAGGAGCGCGGTGCAATCGACGGCGCTGATCCGTCGCTCGTCAGCCCCAACGCCCGCAAGCGCGGCGCCCCGCAACTGGGATCGCTGGGGGGCGGTAATCATTTTCTGGAAATCCAGCAGGTTGATGAGATATTTGATCTCGAGGCCGCTCATGCCTTTGGCATCACCGGCACCGGACAAATCACAATCATGATCCACACCGGGTCGCGCGGCTGCGGACATCAGATATGTACCGACTATCTCGATACGATGCGCAGGGCCAATCACAAGTACAACATCCCGCTGGTGGACAATGAACTGTCCTGCGCCCCGGCGTCATCACCGGAAGGTCAGCGCTACTTCGCCGCCATGAAATGCGGGGCCAACTATGCCTGGGCCAATCGCCAGATGATCACTCACGGCGTGCGGGAGGCATTTGCGCAGGTCCTGCATCAGCCCGCCGAACAACTGGGCATGAACCTCGTGTATGATATCGCCCACAACATGGCCAAGCTGGAGGAGCATCAGTACGAGGGTCGTACGCGACGAGTGTATGTACATCGCAAAGGCGCCACGCGCGCCTTTGGTCCGGGGCATGCCGATGTCCCCGAGGCGTATCGCGCGGTGGGCCAGCCGGTGATCATCCCCGGCGACATGGGCACGGCCAGTTACCTGCTGGCCGGCACACAAAGAGCTATGGACGAGACTTTCGGGTCAACCTGCCACGGGGCCGGGCGGTTGATGTCCCGTCACGCCGCCAACAAACGCTTCCGGGCCGACACGGTGCGGGCGCAACTGCACGATCAGGGTATTTACCTGAAGTCGGCCAGTCATAAGGGGGTATCGGAGGAGGCACCGGGCGTGTATAAAGACATCAACGACGTCGTCAATATTGCGCACAACTCAGGTATTGCCCGCAAAGTAGTGCGGCTCCGGCCGCTGGGCGTGGTGAAGGGGTAGGGTCATACCTCCCCGGCATAATGCAGAATCAATAAGCATCTGAATGTCAGGTCGTTGATCCGGCGTCGCGATGAACGCCAGTCAGCCTCCAGCATCATCCCGCTATACGCCCCCCAGGTCGCAAAGTAATACGGCTTCACCCGCAGGACAAACTGTCCCTTTGATGCATCCAGCATGTCCGCCAGCGTTTCGATCTGCGCTCCCAGGGCCGGAACCAGGCGTATCACACCAGCCCGCGCCAGCAGTTCCGTGCGATGAAACCAGGTCATCCACCCGAGACCATCGAGCTTGTTCATATCGGGCGCGAGGTCCTGCATCGCAAACGAGGCCGGGGCAATTGTCTGAGTTCCGCGACGCAGATACATGTCCGGCAACGGCGACAGGTCAACCAGCCGGTCGATCGCTCGGGCCACCATGTGTTGATTCCTCCGGGTCCGCCAGCCATGGGTATACGCCAGGAGACGCAGGTGGTAGATGCTCGGCCATTTTGCTCCCGGCCGAAACACGCGCTTGCCCCGGTACGTCACTGTAATGTCATCAACCGAGTCCACTTGCGTGACCGCGGCAAAACTCGCAAGGGCGCGATCGACTTCTTCTTTAACAACGACCCGTCCCTCGGCCCCGGCCTGCGCCATAAGCACCGCCCGTATGGTGGCCGGACCGCCCAGACCGGCGCTGTCCAGCATCGGCCCGACCTTGCCGATGCCGCCCGAGAATACCGGATCACTGATCCGCCGTTTGGCCAGAATGCGCACCGCGCCCGCAACAACGGGATGATTCGGTTCCACCCCCTTCTCCAGGAGCAGTCGCAGTCCGTGCTCAATGCCGCCGACGCCGTGGAAGCTGTCGCCCAGCCAGCCATCGGACCGAACCAGCGCCAGGATCTCCTGAACCCGGGCATCATCCAGAATCCGCTGTTGCAATTGTCGCATGAGGGCGGTGCGGTGAGAGGTGCCCAGAATCTCCCGGTGCACCCGGTAGCGTATCGACGGACAGGCCCGGTCGGCCAGGTCCCTGAATGCGTCAGGATAGAGCACGGCAGGCTCCTTTCGGAAATCCCGGTCGGCCGGGTGTGCAGTATGATTATACCCGGCCCGGATGATCCACGAACCAAATTGGAACTCGACGGGTATAATGCAGCGAAGTGTTAGCGAACAAGTAAAGGAGGTTGATAATCATGTTCAACCATAAGATGAATGCACGTATTCTGCTGCCGATAGTAGTCGCCCTGGTGATAGTTGGAGTTACAGCCGGGTATATCGGCGCCCGGCAGGCGGTCGGAATTCCCGCCGCCAAGGACCGTCCGATCACGACCCTCCAGGATATCAATAACGCCTTCGTGGATATCGCCGCCAGGGTCAAACCGGCCGTCGTTATGGTATCCACGGAGCGATACATGACGGTGCGTCAAAACCCCATGTTCAATCCCTTTGCCGGAGATCTGTTCTCGCAGTTTTTTGGCAATCCGAGGGGCGGGCAACAACAGCCGCAGCAACCCGAGGAACGCGAGTACCGTCAGACCGGACTGGGTTCGGGCGTTCTTGTCAGTGACGATGGGTATATCCTGACAAACAATCATGTCGTGGATGAGGCCGACAGCATTTATGTCCGGACGACCGATGACAAACGCTATTCGGCCCGAGTTATCGGCACCGACCCCCGCACGGATCTGGCCGTGATCAAGATCGATGCCTCGGGGCTTGATTTTGTCGCGGTCGGCAACAGCGATAACCTGAAGGTAGGCGAGATGGTGCTGGCGATCGGCAGCCCGATGAGCCAGAACCTGGCCCACACGGTTACCCAGGGGATAGTGAGCGCCACCGGTCGTGCCAATGTGGGTTTGGCCGACTATGAAGACTTCATTCAGACCGACGCTGCCATCAATCCCGGCAATTCGGGCGGGGCGCTCGTCAATCTCGACGGTGAACTGGTGGGCATCAACACTGCCATCGTCAGCCGCTCGGGCGGTTTCCAGGGGATTGGCTTCGCCATCCCGTCCAACATGGCCCAGCGGGTCATGCAGTCGCTTATTGCCGACGGTCGCGTGGTGCGCGGCTACCTTGGAGTGTATATTCAGGATATCACCGAAGACATCGCGGGCGCCCTTGATCTCAAAGAGACCGCGGGGGCACTGATCAGCGATGTCAGCGAGGACAGTCCGGCCGCCGATGCCGGTATCAAGCAGGGTGATATCATTGTTGAAATGGACGGTCGCCCCATCGGCAGTTCCACCCAGTTGCGCAATACGGTTGCCTCGACTCCGCCGGATACGCCGGTGAAGTTCAAGGTGCTGCGCGACGGGCGTACAATTGACATGCGGGTGGAGCTCGGCGAACTGCCGGCCGATGAAGCCCCGGTGCAGACGGTCGAGGATCTCAACCAGACATTGGGCTTCACTGTAGTCAACGGAACCGGCGGCGTAGTGGTATCCTCGGTGGAACAGGCCAGCAGGGCTTTTCAGGCCGGTCTTCGGGAAGGCGATATCATCAATGCGGTCAACCGCAAAGCTGTCGGCAGCGTACGGGAGTTCACCGATGTTCTTGACGGGGTGGGCGGCGGCGACCGTATCCTGCTGCGAATTGAGCGCGATGGCCGCGGGTTGTTCCTGGCCTTCACACTGTAAACAATCAACAGTCCTGTGACTGTGTCTACGCAACGAGGCCGGTGGGGTCACCCAATACCCCCGCCGGCCTTGTCTGTGGCGCCGGGCAATGGCGTTTCCAGTCGGCACAATAGCCTCAAAACGGCCCGGAACCGGTCCCACAATGACCAATATCCGCTCTGACCGGAGGGTCAACTTCCGATTGATATGGCGCGGGTCTTGTATTATACTTCCGACTCGGATACGACTTTGCGGGCCTTCCGGCCCGGTCACGACTGAAAATATCGGCAAGCGCCGGAGTCCCGATCCTGCGTTGCCCGAAGATACGCGATGATCAGTAGGAGGATGTGATGAAGTTTGAGTCTGTTGACAGTGTTCTTGATTTCGCTATTGAGAAAGAGCAGGATGCCGCTGATTTTTACAACGATCTGGCCGGCAAAGTCAAGGGCGGTATGGTGGAGGTCTTCAAGGGTTTCGCCCAGGAAGAAATGGGTCACAAATCCAAGCTGATCGGAGTCAAGGACGGCAAACGGCTGTTGTCTTCCGAGAAGAGGATTGTCGATCTCAAAATCGGCGATCATCTGGCCGATATCGATACCACCGGCGAAATCGACTATCAGAGAGCCCTCATTATTGCCATGAAGGCCGAAAAAAACGCTTATCGCCTCTACACCGAACTGGCCGGCGCGGTTGACGATGCCGGTATGAAGGACTTGTTCCTCGGTCTGGCCCAGGAAGAGGCCACACATAAGCTGCGTTTTGAGATTGAATACGACGACAAGATTCTCACTGAGAACTAATCGCCGACGACAATCGAAGGCTTGAACAAATAGTTACGCCCCCCGGTGTTAAGCCGGGGGGCGTTATTGATTGACCCGGAATGAAAGTCCGTGGTGTCGAGCTGGCCAATCCGGCAGTATCGGCCGCCGGATGTCAGTTCAATAGTGTCCGTCCATGGATGTCAATGCGGTTGTCAGGTCCAGGGTGTCCGTGCCGGATGTCGTGCAAGCGTCGGGCCGAAGACTCTCCTGAGTCTTCCGTCCTCGGTACTGCCCCCTTTGTCATTCCTGGCTTCCAGACGATAACAGCCGGGGTTTCCAATAGGTTCCCGTCGAGTTCCCGGCAATCGTCATGCGGTCTTGAATTCACTCACAATTTGCTGCAAATCGTCGGACAGGCGATGCAAATCCCGCGCTGCCTCGGCCGATTGAGCGGCATCGCCGGCGGTGCTTTTGACCACTTCCGCAACACCGTCGACATTCTTCGTAATCTCCTCGGCGGCAATCGACTGCTGTTCCGATGCCGTGGCGATCATTTCCATCATGCCCGTCACTTCCTGGGTCATGCGCACTATCTCTGTCAGGCTCTGACCGGCCTGCTGGGACAGATCCTCGCCGCGCTTCACCTCCAGGGTACCTTCTTGCATTGACTTAACAGCATCGGCCGTACCGTTCTGAATAGTTCGGATCATGTCACCGATTTCGCCGGTGGCTTTGCCGGTGCGTTCAGCCAGTTTGCGGACCTCATCGGCCACAACCGCGAAGCCGCGACCCTGCTCTCCGGCCCGAGCAGCTTCGATAGCGGCATTGAGAGCCAGAAGATTTGTCTGATCGGCGACATCGTTAATCACGCTGACAATCTCGCCGATCTGCTGAGCGGATTCCGCAAGGTGCGTTACCGACCGCGCCGACTTCTGCACGACATCGTTGATGGTCGCCATCCCCGCCACCGAGTTGTGTACAATCTCGCCGCCGGAGGTGGCCGTGAGGGAGGCTTTCTGCGATGCCTCCGTGGCGGCCGAGGCGTTCCGCGCCGACTCGACGATAGTGGCGGTCATCTCTTCAACCGCCACCGACACCTGATCCACCCGATCGGACTGGTTCCGGGATCCCTCCGCGATGCGAGTCGCCGAATCCGAAATATTGGTGGCCGACAGCACGAGCTCACCGGCACTCCGCTGAATGCGCCCGACCATGCCGTTCAGGTTCGCAATCATGCGGCTCATCGAATGGCCCACCCGGTCCTTGGCATCCAGGGTTTCCCCGATAGCATTGACCAGCTGGCCTATCTCATCATGGATTCTGGCGTGCAGACGACGGATTTTCGAGGGCTCAATCGTCTGGGTGAGGTCATTCTCCGCGATTGCCTCCACCACATCGGCGAACTGGTTGAATTCAGCATTCATCTCGGAGGTCATGCGAACCACCTTGTTGATGGGCCGCGAAATCGCCCGGGACATAAACCAACCCATCAGTACCACCAGGCCGGCCAGTACTATCGAAATCACCATCACCGTGAACCGAATGGCGCCGATAGCGGAAAAGACCTCCGCCGTTTCAATCTCCGCCGCCACCACCCAGGTCAGCCCTGCGAACGTGACCGGTGCATACACTGAAAGCACCCTGGCCTCGCGATAATTCTCGTGCTCAAAAGCATCGGTTACGCCCTCGTGCGCGGATGCCAGCGCCTCGCTGTTGACACGCGCAAGCAGTACCGTTTCATGTCCCGCCAGCATGGCGTTGGACCGCATAAAACCATCGGCGCCCACAACATATGCCTCTCCGGTTTCACCGAGACCATCACGATTCTGCAGGATCTGGTCCACCTGTTCGAGGGCCAGGCGGAAGGCCACAACGCCAATCACATTCTTGTTGGCGTCAAGAATAGGACTGCCGACAAACATGGCCGGTTTGTCCCCAATAGCCGAATACTTCGCAACATCGGTCAGAAACGGCGCTTTGGTCGCCGCAATCTTCTCGTACAATGCTCCCAGCGGACTGCTTTTCAAAGGACCGCTGGACAGGTTCTGCCCCAGGTCATTTCCCCGCGTCCCCGAATACATGATGTGACCGTATTCGCCGTGAATCAAATAGACATCTTCGTAGCCATACTCACGCCGGTATTCGCCAAACACGGCACACTTGCCATCATAGATTTCCTGGTAGTCATCGTATGATACATCGTACGCACCGTCGGGTTCAATATCCCAGTCCTCAAGGTAGGCATTCAGCGCCCGGTACGCGATCACCGCGTCGGCGGTCCGGGATAACACGGTCGCTTCCCGGGTCTTCTGCTGGAAGTAGTCAACTACCTGGGCTTTTTTGACCGCACTGACATACGCAAGCTGCTGCTCGACCTGGGTCTGAATAGCGGTTTTTGCCTTTGACAGACTGACCACGGCAATCACACCGAGCGGTACCAGCCCCACCAGCAAAAACACAGCGATCAATTTCGTTCCGATTTTAATGTTCTTAAGCATTGTATTCTTCCGCATTTAGTCAGCACAAAACCGAGATGCTCCATT
>JAHIVM010000183.1 GCA_018816665.1 Candidatus Zixiibacteriota bacterium | reverse complement strand
GCGCGGACGGATGAACAATCAGATGTATTCAGGCCGATATCTCAGTTTGAGGTGTCGGCCGTTTCTTTTTAGCAACGTCTCGCCAGCCGGGGGGGTGCCGTACCGGCTGCACAATTCCGACCGGTCGGGCGTTCATAGGACAGACGACAGGAGGCAAAGTGGTTCAACGAATAGTCCTTGTTCTGATGGTAGCCGCGTTTGCGTGGTGGATGGCCGGGTGTGGTGATGACGACTCACCGACCGATCCCGGTAACGGGGATACGCTGCCGGAGACATTGCAGCCCCCCGATGAACGCTACGAGTTTTATGTCCTTGATCCCCAGTCACCCATTTATCGACTCGCTCACGTTCGCACCGTGGAGGACACGATCCTGGACACACTTACGCTGGGCGACGGGTTCACTGACATCGACGTTCTGCCCGGTGGTGAGCAGATACTGGCGTACAGCAGCGACACGGGGCTGCTGCTCAATCCACAAACTCTGGGGATTGAGGGCGGAACTGCCGGGGCCCGGTTTTATCGTCTGGATCACGGCCGCGATCTCGCAATCAGAATCACTACAGGTTCGGTATATCGGGAGGTCATGAGCACCTGGGCGACCACCGATTCGGCGAGTGCGAATCTGCGCGCGCCGCAAATCGATACCACCAACCAGATCCTGTACGCGGTTCTGGTCGACGGAATTCTCTTCAACAAAGTGTATCGCTACGACTATAGCTCAGGGTTGACCCTTATTGATTCGCTGGTGATGGCCGATTCATCGGGCCGTCCGCTGGCTATCGGTGAGTTGTTGCCGGTGCCGCAGTACCAAAGGCTGTACTTTTTCGGTCAGGCGGCGGGTGAAGATGTTGGTGTATACGTGTATGATCTGGCGGCCGGGGAAGTTATCGTGGAGTTTCCGACCTCCGGGACCGGCGGGCGGTTTGTCAGTTTTGATGCCGGCAGCGTGGTGTATCAGTCCGATCCGAGAATTACGTCTGCATCCGGTGAGATCCGTTATTTCAACGTTGCAAGTGATGCCGTAGGCGGAACGTACTCCACGGCTTTTGATGTTGGCGGTGGCCAAGTGTATTTGCAGGTGGCAGACATGGCGATAACTCCCGATGGCCGCTATCTGTATGCCGTGGGCGAGTTGCAGAATGCATTGCTGAGAATTGATCTTGAGGCCGGCGCGGTGGTTGGGGCCTCGGTAACCCTGAGCGGCAGTTCGCGAAGTCCCGCGTTGAGTATGGGCACCCTGCTGGAGTAGGGACCCGGGTGTTACTGCCGGATGCGTTTGCGTATGATGTTGCCCTCGGAGCCGACGGCGTACAACCAGTCGCCGACTTCCACCAGATCGTAGATGTCGAACATCTTGTCGACCGCGTCCCGTTCCCAGGTCTTGCCGCCGTCCCTGGTGAACATGATCACGCCCTCGTGACCGGCGATACAACCCACCTGCGGAGTCAGCAGCAGGACCGATGTCAGGTGAGCTTGGGTATCCAGCGTCACTTCGGTCCAGGTCAGGCCCGCATCGGTGCTGTAGGCACAAAGACCGAGATTTCCCACGAGTAGTCCGGTCCGATCCATGATTGCCACTTCTCGTCCCGGTTTGGGCAGATCGATTTTGGTATCGGACCAGGTTTTGCCCTGATCCAGTGATCCCTGCAAACGTCCGTAGGAGGGGAAGTACAATATCCTGTTATCCAGATTGAAGAGTTCCCCGTATCCCGCGCCTCGGGACTTCTGTTCATCCCAGGATCGACCGCCGTTGGTGGTACGCAGGGTGTATCCCTCGGGCAAATTGAATTCTTTACGCTTCATACCAACCATGACACCGGTTCTGGCATCAATCATCTCAATACTGAGAAGCCAATCGGTCGTGTCCCCGAGGGAGTAGTTCTGCCACGTGAGACCGCCGTCGTTGGACATAAAAAAGCGCCCGTTGCGGCCGCATACGAAGCCGTGATTGGAGTCGGCGAATTCTATATCCTCAAGGGGGATATCGGCCTCCAGAACGCGGGCCTGCCAGGTGACACCGGCATCAAAGGTGCGGGCGATAGTGCCTCCGGACGTCACGAGAAAGGCGGTATCCGGGCCGAGGAAATCGATTCCGGTGATGTCTTCTGCAATGTAGAAGTCGACCGTTTCCCAGCCCTGAGCCAGGGCCACCGGCGGAAGACAGAGGAGGGTCAGAACAACGAGGGTAGTCCGCATAGCGTTTTTAATTGTCGTCACGAGACAACATCCTTACCATTTATTTTAGCATTTGCCGGAACCGGAGGCCGGAATTCGACTAAGAATACGCATATGGATGAGCTAAGTCAAACCAAGGTTGATTCTTCCCTCGCCGACGAGCCCCGTCCGCGCGTGATTGAGTTGCGCGATGTTTCGCTGAAGGCCGACCGGGGCGGACACGTCTTCCGCGATCTCAATCTTTCGGTGGAGACCGGGCGTTCGGCAGTTATCATCGGCTCTGCCGGATCGGGAAAGACTACTTTGCTGGAGTTGCTGATAGGCCTGCGTTTTGCCGAGACCGGGACGGTTGAAGTGTTTGGCCGGGAGATTCGGCGGCGGCGGCGGGGAGCCATCAGGAAGATTCGTCGGAAAATCGGCGGTGTAGGGGGACCCTTCGGCCTGATGCCCATGCTGACGGTTTCTGAGAATATATGTCTGCCGCTGGTGCTGGCGGCGGAGCGCAAACGGATCAAGCAGGAACGGTTACTTAAGATGTTGACCGAGTTTTCGCTGCTGAAAGTGGCCAGCAAGTATCCGTCGAATCTGACCCGCGTGGAGACATCGATGGTGCAATACGCGCGGGCATCGATAGCTTTTCAGCCCCTGCTATTGATCGATGAGCCGTCGGCCGGTCTCGATCCTCACTCCTATGAGCGGATCTTCACGTATTTGACGCGGGAGGCGTTGTCGGGGCGTTCGATGGTGATTTTCATGTCGGAGCCGCCCGAGGCACAAATCCCCAACAGCGATACCTACCGCCTGGTGAGTGGAGCCCTGGAATGATACGCATCGTTCATATATTCAAGGAGCTGGGGCGGAATTTGTGGCGCAATCCGGGCACCGCGCTGGCATCCTTGTTGTCATTGACGCTGCTGTTTTTGCTGTTTGACCTGTTCTGGATCGCCGCCGGGACCTCGGACCAGTTTTATCGCAGTCTGCTTTCCGGTATTCAGGTGGAAGTGTATGTCGCGGAGAATGTTCCCGATTCTGCGGTGGTTCAGATCGGCGATGACCTGCTGATGCTGCCCGGAGTGGCCACTATGGAGTTTGTTTCGCGCGAGCAGGCGCGCCAGGAATTGACCAGGCTGGTGGGAACGGATCTGCTGGTGGGTTACGATGAGGCCAATCCGCTGCCGCGTTCATTTCTGTTAACGATCGAAGACGACTATCTTACGGCCACGGGGTTGCAGGAGATCGAAGAACGGGCATCGGCCCTGGAAGCGACCGACGGTGTATATTACAGTCGCGGATGGCTGGAGAAGGCGGAAGAAACAAAATCAATCATTCTCAAGCTGGGTTTGGTGCTGGGAATACTCATTTTCTCCACTGCGGTGATCAGCTCGGCCAACAATATCCGTCTGATGACCCGCGCCCGGGCAGTCGGTTTTCGACAGATGATGCTGCTCGGCGCCGGCCGGGCGTTTATTTCCCTGCCGTTTATTATCGAGGGCTTTTTTATCAGTGGCCTGGCGGCGGCTGCCGGCTGGCTGACGATTATGTATGCTCGTACCCGGATAGGGTTCAGCCAGATCGAAATTGTGTACCCGCTGCTGGACGAGACAGTCATCTTTTGCTCGGCAGTGGCGCTGCTCGGGGCGGTGGCGAGTTTTCTGGGTATCAGCAGACAACTCAGGGAGTAACCGCGTGTATTTGCGATATATCACGTTGCTTGTGCTCCTGTGGGGGGCCGCCGGCTCGGTTTGCGCCGATGAAAAGAACGGTATTCTGGATCAGAAGCGCGATTTGCAGCAGATCCAGCAGGATATTGAGAATAGTCGTCAGCGTCTGGATTCGCTGGAGGCGGAACAACGCAAGGTGCAGAAGGCTATCAGCGAGCACGATCAGCGCATTTCCTCGGACCGCAAGGTCATCCGTCGGCTCACCGATGAACTCAAGGAGTTGCAGCAGGCGGCCGCGCGCGCGGACTCGGGACTGGCCGTCCACCAGGAGTTGTACGACCGGACGACCCGACGCTACCTGGGCAGCATGCGCTCATTCTACATGGTTTCACAACAGCCTGCCAAGCTGTACTCAGACAATCCGAACGAAGAGCTGGAGCTGAATCGCAAGGTTGTGTACCTGACGGCTCTGGCCGGGTTTGAGACCGCCAATATCCAGGCGGCATCGGAACTACTGACCAGGTCGTCCGAGGAACTGGAAGATCTCAGTGGCCGAAAGAAAAAAGTCACGGGACTGAAGCGGAGTCGGGAAACAAGCTATGCACTTGGCAGCAGCCAGAAGGAACGCGAGCAGAAGAGTCTCACCCGCCTTCGTCGATCGTCTCTTGATGAGGCCGATCGGGTAATGATGCTGGAGCGGGCGGCAGAGGAAATGGCCTCGATCATCGCCCGCCTGGAAGAGGAGCGTACGGCCGAGATACCGCCGGGCTCGGCCCCGTCGGGTCCCTCAGTGTTTGCCGGTCTCAAGGGCCAGTTATCGCCGCCGTTTCGCGGGAAAATCGTGGAGAGCTTTGGTAATCACACGCATCCGGTGACGAAGCTGAAGTCATTCTCGCCGGGGATCACTATCAAGGGGCGCCCAGGGTCGTCGGTGAATATCGTTGCTTCCGGCACGGTTGCCTATGCCGGGGAATTGCGCGGGTACGGGAATTTCGTTATTATCAGCCACGACAACCAGTATTACACGACGTATGCGGGGCTGAGCCAGATAACGGTGTCGAAGGATCAGTACCTGACGTCGCGGGCAAAAATCGGAACATCGGGGCAGGACGGTACCATCAAATTTGAATTGCGCCAGGGGCGTGAGCCGCTTGATCCCGTGAAATGGATTCAAATTGAGTCACTTTGATATTACCCGGGTACAGTCGAAAGCATGGTCTTTGCTGGCCGGATCGGTGGCCTCCGGAAGGGTGGCGTCGACATATCTTTTTTGCGGCGCCGAGGGGCTCGGCGATTGGCCGCTGGCGGTGGAGTTTGCGGCGCTGCTCAACTGCCCCACCCCGATTGATGAGCGTGCCGATGGTGGTTTGATGCGTCCCTGCGGGGAATGCAGCACCTGCCGCAGTATCCGCGGTTTGAATCACGAAAGCCTCCAGATAGTCGTTCCCATACCAAAGCACAAAAACGCCGATGAAGCCGTGGATCTGGCCAACGCCGTTCTGGCTCGCAAACGGGAAGAGCCGTTTGAGTTGCTGGACACGTCCAGTCCGCTGAGTATATCCATTGAGATGGCGCGCCAGGTGAAAAAGACTCTATCGCGCAAGGGAGCCGAAGGGATCACCAGGGTAGTCGTGTTTTACCAGATGGAAACGATGCGGGCGTCTTCGGCCGATGCACTCCTGAAGCTTATCGAGGAGCCGCCGCCGGATACGGTGCTCATTCTCACGACCGCCCGCAGCGAGGGACTGCTGCCCACTATTCAGTCACGGGCACAGAAGATTCGTCTCGAACGAGTTCCCGAGAATCTGGCTGTCAGGTATCTGCAGGAGCACTATCAGGCCGGTGACACCAGGGCGCGTTTGTCGGCGCGGCTGTCCGATGGCAACCTGGGGCGGGCTATCGAGTTGGCCGCCTCCGATGACTCCGCTGACAGCAGTGATCGGGCGGTTGGACTGCTGTTGTTTCGCACGCTCTTTACGGAGAGCAACCCGGCGGTTATTGGTCAGGCTTTCGATTTGCTCAATCCGGGGGATCGGGGAGCACTTGAGGAAATGCTGCGGCTATGGCAGACATTGATTCGTGACTGCGCGTTTTACGCCGGCACCGGCGATGAAGAGGCACTGATTAACATAGATTTTGTCAAAGATGTACGAAATATCTCCAGGAATTTCAATGATTCGTCTCTGGCGGGCCGGTTAACCGACACAATCAAAAATGCGCTTGCCGATCTTCGGCTCAACGTGCATATTCAGCCTGCTCTGGTGGCGCTGCTGCTGCGTCTACGAGCTGACATTGCGGCGGCCGGGGCGTCCGCTGTCCAGGAGTGATTCATGGCTGAAGTGTTTATTGTCGAATTTAAAGGCTCCCGCAGGGAGTATTTTTATAATGCCTACCATCATACTCTGGCGACCGACGACTATGTGATTACGCAGGTCGATCAGGGCGAGGATATGGGCAAAGTGTCGAAGAAGGTTGAGGCGGATGCCGAGCTGGAAGAGTCCATATCTCCCGGAACCATCCTTCGCCCGGCCAACGAAAACGATATTGCACGTTTTCGGGCTTTGAGACAGAATGAGTTTCGATATAAGGACGAAGTTGTCGAACTGGTGCGAAAGCACGGCCTGATCATGAAGATTGTTGATGTTGAGTGCCGATTCGACGGCAACAAGATCACATTCTACTTCACGGCCGATCATCGCGTGGATTTCCGATCACTGGTTCGCGATCTGGCTTCACGTTACCGGACCCGCATTGAGTTACGTCAGATAGGCGTTCGTGATGAGGCTCGCCGTATCGATGGCTACGGAATTTGCGGCCGGCGGCAATGCTGCAACTCGCATATTCGGGAGTTCGCTCCCATCTCAACCCAGCAGGCCCGACTTCAGGATCTCTCGCTGAATCCGTCGAAAATCTCGGGCAATTGCGGTCGGCTGCTCTGTTGTCTGCGTTTCGAGGCTGACCTGTACGCTGAGTGCAAGGACAGGTTTCCCTCGGTGGGATCGGTTGTGAAAACGAAAAAGGGGTTGGGT
>JAHIVM010000182.1 GCA_018816665.1 Candidatus Zixiibacteriota bacterium | reverse complement strand
CATTCCTGCATCAGCTTGGCGGATTGCTCTATAGCGCCGCCGTGAAAGTCACCGATAGTCAGCACCCCGCCGGCGATAGCCGCGTTGAGCGGATTGCCACCCGAGGCCACCGTCAGCGTCCCCAGGCACGACGGCGGGGAGGCCCCGTGGTCAACCGACGACACCAGCATTGCGTTCATGAGTTCGGCTTCCGCGGGTGACGGCAACTCGCCTTTGAGGAGCAGGAAAACTACTTCGGCGAACGAGAGCTTGTCCATCATTTCAGCGATATCATAACCGCGCACCCGAATCTTGTTTGGACCGATATCGGTTATCGCGGTTTTCCACTTTTCGTCAGCCATCTCTCTTCTCCAATACAACAGGGGTCCGGCAGTAACGGCAGCGCGCTTCGTATCGCTCGCCGTCGTCCAGTATTCGCTTGCGCTAGCGCCCGGTGTCGGGCGCAATATCTTTGGGCAGTCCCACGGGAGGCAGATTCATCCGGATATACGCCAGCCAGTTTCTCTGAAGGGTTGCCACGGGCAGACCATAGATCCGCTCAACATCAGCGGCAAAGTCCCCCGACGACTCATACAGCTCCTTCAGTTTGTCCGGTCCGTGCACCTGCAACAGGTAGGCGACAAAGGCCGCTGCCTCACCGGACTGCACGCGCTCGGTGTCGCTGTTCATAGCCGTATCCACGGCCAGATCGATGAGATCAATCACCAACCCGCTGTCCATCTTGCGGGCCATTTCCGTGTAGTAATTCCGGCCGCCAAAATCCCACAATGCCCGAAAGCCGTGTCGCAGGAAGGTGTGGGTTGGTTTTTTGTCGGTCCAGTAGGTGAGCAGATGATCGGTGAGACTCATCCCCGGATACCCCGGCTGCCAGTAATACACAATGCCGTTTTCGGTAAAAGGATACTCCCGGCCGGTGATCTCCCGCCCCTGCCCGAAACCGGTGAAGTACACCACATTGAGAGTATCCGGGAAGGGTGGCAGACCTAATTGCTCCATGATGCGCCCGGTGGCGAAGATGTACCCGTTGGCATGTTTGTCCAGATGGTCTTTGAGCGGATGATCGGGTGGATGAAGAATCCGCACATAGCTGTGGGTGAAGATGTCCCATTCAGCGTAACAGGAATCCTGCTGAAGCCAGACCAGGGGGTCTACGCCTTTGGGCGGTTTCCCCACCTGGTCCTCGCGCGTACCGCAACTGACCAGGCAAAGGGTCGTCAGGGACAGTGACAGCACGGCTATGCGGACAATCCGGGTCCGAATTTGCGTCATAGAAAGCACCCGACCGGCAAAAGAGATAAAGCTAACCAACATTGTCACCATTCCCTATAACTTACTAGTGGATAACACAATAATCGAAATGACGGACAGTGTCAACGGATTGTTTTTTTGTTACTTTTTTCACAATGGGACTTGACAATCCTGTCGGAATGACTGATATTCTGAATCCAGACTAAAATGAGTGTGTTTACCTGTCCGGCGAACACGGCTGACCGGTATGAGTACGGTATTTTGGAGACTCTTTGGCAACGGATTCCACCAAATTCCGGTCCCCCTCCTTTTCCAGGCGGGTACTGACGATAGTGGGCAGCTTTGGGAGCGGCAAGTCGGAAGTCGCTGTCAACCTGGCCCGCCAGTTACGTACCGACGGCACCGAATCGGTTTCGATTGCCGACCTGGACATCATCAATCCGTATTTTCGATCGCGGGAGGCGGCCAGGGATCTGGACAAACTGGGTATCCGATCCATTCTGCCGCACGGTAACCACGTTCACGCCGACCTGCCCATCATCGTTCCGGAAGTCCGGGGCGAAATCGAGGGCGGGACAGGCACTCTGGTTCTGGATGTAGGTGGTGATGACCTGGGTGCGCGAGTGCTCAGTTCGTTGCGGGAAGCGTTTGTCGACGGCGGCTACGAACTGCTCTTGACCCTGAATGCCAACCGCCCTTTCACGGCCGATGTCCCCGGTGCGATGAAAGCCATGAAAGGAATAGAGATGGCCTGCCAGTTGCGATTTACGGGCATCATCTCAAACACCCACCTGATGAAGGAAACAACGACGGACACGGTACTGGACGGCCTGAACCTGGCGCGCAAGCTGAGCGCCGAGACGGGTCTGCCGGTGTGTTTTGTCAGTGCGACAGCGGAT
>JAHIVM010000181.1 GCA_018816665.1 Candidatus Zixiibacteriota bacterium | reverse complement strand
CCCAGACAGAACATAGCCCGCGGGGTGCGACTTTCCTGCCAGATCAGGTACCGGTACACAACCACCTGCAGGAGGAGCATGAACAGGGGGTCAAGCAGCAGCTCGGCCTCAAAGTATATGATCAGCGGGTAGACGGATTGGAACAGTGCCGCTACAGCCGCCGTCTTCCGGTCGAACAGTTTGTTGGTGATGAGGTAGGTCGCGCCGATCGACAACAGCCCCACGACTACCCCAAACACACGGGCCACCCACAAACCGGAACCCGCCACGGCGTACAGCAGCCCCAGGCACCAGACGTAAAACGGGGCCCGAAAATAGGTGGTGCCGCCTGCCAGATCACCGCCGGCAACGGCCTGCGCCCAATGATGGTGATACCAGTTGTCAACCGTGAGCATGAACCAGTCCGGCAGGGCACTGTACTGTGCCAGGTAGGCGACCCGAATCAGGACGGCTATCAGCACGATTACCACGCCTGTCCGGATGGCGATCCGCTCCTCGCGAGGCCTTTTTCCCATGCCCGGAATATAGGCCGCAACAAGTCCAATCTCTCGTAAAAAGTTGCATGTCCCGGGCGCGGGGTGCAGGGGATGTCACACCTGTGCAATCGGCAGCATACCCGACCCAGTGTGAAGAAAAATGTCAGGCTTTAAGTGGCACAATATATATTATTGTAAAACAATAACTTAGCTATCCGCCGATTCGGTGGTGCGCAGTCGAATGCATGATTGAGCCGGGCCCGGTCAGCGGCATGTCCTTTGCTCAAACGAAGTCTGAAGATATGAAAGGATACCGGAATGAAGACCACGCACTACTTCGGCCGCCTGAACATCGTCGCTGCCCTGATCGTTCTCATGATCGCTGGTGCTTCCGCTACCGCCTCCGAGAGCGCCTTCAGTGACCTGCAGTGGTTGGACAACCAGGACTTCGTCTCGGGTGACGAGGTTTCGGTCGTGGTTTTTCTGGACGACGATGACTCCCGGAACGTGGTGCATCGGGCGGCCTCCATTCCCAACCTGAGCCGCAATGATCGTTTGCGCCAGGTCACCAGCGTCCTGAAGTCATATCAGCATCCCGCCGCCACTACGGTAGCTTCGTTCCTTTATAGTCACTCGACAACGTCGGTCATCAGTCACTGGATCGTACCGTCGTACGCCGCCACCCTGACGGTTGCCGATGTACGCGAACTGGCCGAACTCGATGGCGTCCAGTTGATCGTCCCGAACGTGCATCTTGAGAACATCCTGCCGGTGGAGCGCTCGGCTGCGGATCGGACAGTGGCCTCGGCATCAACTCAGATTGACATGTTGAAAGTCCGTTCCCTGTGGAACCGGGGGCTTACCGGTGCCGGTCGTCTGGTCTGCTCTTTTGACACCGGTGTGGAATACACTCACCCGGCTCTGAATTCCAAGTGGCGCGGCAATCACGTTCCGTTGTCAGCCGCCTGGATGTCTACCATTACGCCGAACACTCCGCCGGCCGACCGTTCGGGTCACGGCTCTCATACCATGGGTATTATGGTGGGCAGCGAAGGCGCGGACACTATCGGTGTGGCACCCGGCGCCGAGTGGATTACGGCCGGCGTCATTGATCAGGGCAAAACCCTCAGTGCAACGGTCAGCGACATTCTGTTGGCATTTCAATGGGCGCTGAACCCCGATGGCAACGCGCAAACGTTTGATGACGTTCCCGATGTCATCCTCAATAGCTGGGGTATCCCGGCCGGCCTGTTTGGTCCCTGCGACGGGACTTTCTGGCAGGCGATCGACAACGTAGAGGCCGCCGGTATCGTGACCATCTTTGCCGCCGGTAACGAAGGTCCTGAGCCCAAAACGATCCGCAACCCGGCCGATCGCACCAGTAGCCCGCTCAATTCCTTTGCGGTGGGTGCGGTCGACAACAACCAGGTGGTGGCATCGTTTTCGTCCCGCGGCCCGTCGCTCTGCGACACCACCCAGGTGAAGCCGGAAGTGGTAGCCCCGGGCGTCAGTATCCGTTCAGCCACCAAGGGCGGGGGATATGTCAATATGAGCGGTACCTCAATGGCGGCCCCGTACATTGCCGGTCTGGCCGCTCTGTGCCGCCAGTACAATCCCGATGCCACAGTTGAGGAGATCAAGTGGGCGCTGATCAACTCTGCCCGGGATCTGGGTCCGGTGGGAGAGGACAACGCTTACGGTCACGGGCTGGTTGATGCCTCCCGGCTGCCGGACTTCCTGCCTCTGCCGGGAATCCCCAACGTTTCGCTGGCTTCCACCCGCGTGATGGACGGCGGTATTGCCCTGCCGGGAAAAGATTTCACTCTGCGCGTGACGCTGAGTAACACCGGGGCTACGGTTACCCGTGTCAACGGCTTCCTGAGCTCAATCGATACCGATGTTTCGGTGATCTCAAACGCCGCCAGCTTCTATTTTGGATCCAACTCGACCGCGACGAATTTCGAGATGTTTGAAGTGCATCTCAGCGATGCCGTTTACCACGGGGAAACCGTCCCGTTCACCCTGACCGTTGAGGACGAAGCCGGTTCATCGCTGGGCAACTTCTCGTTCCTTCTGACCGCCGGATACGAGCCGACCGGGGTGGTGAGCGATGTAGCTACCGGTGCGGTGACCTTCACCGTCACGGACTTCGGTCAGTACGGTCTGGCGCCGGGTTCCATCTACAATGTCAACCACAACGGTTTCGCTTTTGAAGACAGCAATACGCTCTTTGAGGGCGGGATCATTGTCGGCCGCTCGGAGCTGCAGTTGTCGTCGTCCATCCGCAATGCCGACGCCGAGTTTGTGCCGTCGGATTTCATCGCTATCGAAGATCTGACCGAGGAGTGGTTGGACAGTGACCGGGGTTCCTGCCTGAAGACGCGGATGAGCGACATTGGTTCGGCCATCTCCATCCCGGTTGAAGTTACCCAGGAGACACGCAGCTACACGGCGACGGGCAACGACGGCTACGTGATTATGCGCTATTTCGTGCATAACTCATCGCTTTCGAACCTGTCCAACCTGAACTTCGGGTTTTTCGCCGATTTTGACCTCTCCAACGGCCAGGACCGCATTCAGTACGATGCCGCCCTGGACCTGGTGTACCAGACCGGGGATTCCGGAACGCTGGTAGGTATCGTTGGCCTCAGGAATGTCTCGCAGTTTACGGTGAAGGACAATGGTGCCGCCAAGCTGGGGCTCACCCGGGCTGACCAGTACGAGCTGATCTCAACCTCCGGTGCTCCCGATACCAGCCTGCGGGGCGACCTGTTCCTGGTGGTTGGCACCGAGACACTGCTTATTCCGGCTCTTGATTCGGTTGAAGTGGCCCTGGCCCTGGTAGCCGGCCGCGACCTGGAAGAACTTTATGCCCGGGCGGTCCAGGCCCGCAATCAGTGGGATCTGCCGACAGATATAGATGACAACATGACCGGGCTGCCGGAAACCTACGTTTTGGAACAGAACTACCCGAACCCGTTCAACCCGACTACGACGATTACGTTCTCGTTGCCCCAGGCCGCTTCGGTGTCGCTCGACGTGTTTAATGTCCTTGGCCAGCGCGTCAGGCAGTTGATCTCGGCTGACCTCCCGGCCGGCGTCCAGACGCTGGAATGGAACGGTACGGATGACTCGGGTGCCGATGTGGCCTCAGGCGTATACTTCTACCGTCTATCCTCAGAAACCTTCTCCCAGAGCAAGAAAATGGTGCTTTTGCGCTAGCCCTCATGCGTTTATATTGGAGAAACAAACTAGCCTTGCGGACGTTACAACAAGTAGTAAACGCTATGACAGAGGACTCAAACATGACTCGCACAACTACGTATTCTCACCTCTTAGTTGTCGCATGCACCATACTGATTGTAACAGCAACTGCCTTTGCCCATTCCCCGACGGAGGAAGCTCGGAAGAAATTCGAGGCCGAGGGCACCTGGGAACAAAAAGTGGCCAACCTGCGCGCTCGTGACTCCGTCACTGCCGTCATTGAAGCCAGCCGGTCCCACATTCCCCCCGGCAAAGCCCTTCGCGACAAGCTGCTTGCCAGCCCCGATGCGGTCGATACTACCAGAATCTGCGTGATTATGGTGGATTTCCAGGACTATCGCTTCGACCAGCAGACATATTATGTCGGCGGCGTGCTAAGGATCAATAGCAGTGTGCACGGCACTCCGGCTGACTTCCAGACCAAGCTGTTCACGCGGCAGGGTGTCGATCCCGTGTACAACCCGACCGGCTCCATGACGGAGTTTTACTGGGAAACATCGTACGGCAAGTATCTGGTTCTGGGCGATGTCCACGGCCCGTATACGATGTCCCAGAACTACTCCTACTATGTGGGCTTGACCGACGGCGCCAACGCTGCCGAACTGGCCACCAATGCGGTCGATTCCGCTGAAGCCAACGGTGTCGATTTTTCGCCGTACGGAGACCAGTACAATATCGTTCCATCGGTAGTGATTATCCATGCCGGACCGGGTGCTGAAACCGGAGCCTACGGCATCTGGTCACACAAGTCAGCCATGGTCGGTGGCCGGGAATACGATGGAGTCTCTCTCAGTGCTTATACCATGCAGCCGGAAGAGCAGGGTAGTGGTCTGTCCACAGTCGGCGTGTTTTGCCATGAATGGGGGCACACCCTCGGATTGGCCGACTACTACGATTTAAACTCCAGTTCTCCCGGCGAGGGGCTGGGGCGCTTTTCCGTGATGGCCGGCGGTAGCTGGAACAACGGCGGTTCGACGCCGTGCCATTTTGACCCGTGGTGTAAATGGTCGCTGGGCTTTGTCACGCCGATCAAACTCACCGACAACATCGGTCAGGCGCCAATCCCGCAGATCGAATCCGAACCGGTGGCCTACTGGCTCACATCCGAAGTGGGACAGATGTTCCCGGCCGAGGCCTGGCTGGTGGAAAACCGCCAGAGAGTGGGATTCGACCAGTATCTGCCGGGGGACGGGCTGTGCATTTATCATATTGACTACAGCGCCGGCGCACAGGTCAACCCCGATCGGTACCGAGTGTCGCTGGAACAGGCCGACGGACTCTACCAGATGAATTTTGGCGGCAGTCAGGGCGATGCCGGTGATACCTGGCCGGGTTCAACCAATAATCGCGATTTCTTCGGCTACTCTTCGCCGCCCGCAGTTACCAACGTGGATAGTGTGGTGACCCAGGCCGGGGTGTGGCATATCAGCGATTCAGACTCGCTCATGACCGCTGACCTGGATGTCCGGTACAACCATCCGTACTGCATGTGGGCCGGCGACACGATGATAGTCAGTGATGCCGCCGGCGGCGATGGCGACGGTATCCCCGAGCCGGGGGAGACCATTGAAATCGACATCAACATCCTCAATGTTATGGGTAACGGGTACAACGCGTACCTCAGGCTTTTTACTGACAATCCCGAAATTACGGTAGTCAGCAAGTATCTCCGCGTGGAAGACCTGCATCTGAACAATCTGTTTGGCGTGCAGAGTATGGCTACGCCGTTCGTGCTGGAGCTGTCCGATGATTACCGATCGTCCTATGTCAACTTCACTCTGCGGATCCGCTCGGACACGGCTCTGGGAACGGGCGATCTTACCAACGATCAGTACCTGGAATACTCCATGCCGCTGGGCAAAAAGCAAATCCTGGTGGTTGACGACGACGGTGGATTTACGTATGAGACCTGGCTCACGGCCGCGTTTGATCGGATGGCGGCGTTGTACGATGTCTGGAACATGGATATCAATCCGTCGCCCACCACGGCCGAGCTGCTGGATTACGAATATGTCTTCTGGATGAACGGCGGAGATATTGAGACTTTCGATGGTGAACCCATGACTGCCGGCGACATTGCCGCCGTCACCGGGTTCCTCGAAGGTGGTGGCAGTCTCGTGCTGGGCAGCGCCACGCTGCCGCGTACGCTGGCTGCCCTTGACTCTACGTTTGTGGCCGATTATCTGCACGCCACCGTGTCCGATTCCGTCCGTACCTGGTATTCGCGGGGGGCGACCAACTCATTCCTCGGTGATGAAAACATCTACCGGATCAACAGCAACGCGCCTCTGTACGGCTGGTTCAACACGCTGATGCCGGCCAACGGCGGACACGTGATCCACCAGTTGGTCGACCAGGCCAATACCGTGGTCTACGGTGATTGCGGTATCGCTTACGACGGCGCCTACAAAACGCTGTTTTTCAGCATCCCGCTGGAACTGATCGGCGATCAATACGAAGCCAACGGCTTCATGCCCAAGGACAGCCTCCTTGACCGTGTGCTGTCGTTCCTCGAACGGGGCGGTGTAACACCGGTTGATGAGGGTGGTACGGACAACCTGATCCCCGGAAGTTTTGCCCTGGATCAGAATTATCCCAACCCGTTCAACCCCAGTACGGTGATTTCGTACTCGATCGCAAAGGGTATGGAACAGACCCGACTGGCTGTGTTTAATGTACTCGGTCAGGAAGTTGCGACACTGGTGGATCAGGTCCAGGGTCCCGGGACCTATACGGTCACCTGGGACGGCCGGACCGACGGTGGTTCTGAAGCTGCCTCGGGAGTTTATCTGTATCGCCTGAGCAGGGGAGACCAATTGCTGTCGCGAAAGATGATTATGCTGAAATAGCCTTTCATTCCTTATCATATCTTCGAGCGGCCGTTCCCGGTTGGGGGCGGCCGTTTTTGTGTCCCTGCCCATCCAGGAGAGGGTGGTCGAGAACAAAATCCATCTAGTTAAGGCGTTGCTGCACAATAGAGTATGTTTGAACGTGGACGATATTGTGAAAATTTTCCCGTAATCGCTTGACAACCCGCCGATAACTGCTATAATTGCAAATGAATTTCGATTTCATTTGTGCTTCCTGTAGAGGAACCGGATAGAGCATGAAAGAGTTACTGAAGACAAAGGGATTCAAGATGACTCCCCAACGGGAGTTGATCTTCAGTGCCTTTTTCGAACTGGGCGAGCATGTCTCGGTCGATGAGCTCTATGCCAAGGTTCGGGAGGTTGATGAGTCGGTAGGGTACAGCACGGTCTGGCGCAACCTGAAACTGATTTGCCGGGTCGGACTCGCCGAGGAAGTGAACATCGGCGACGGTGTCACCCGGTATGATCGCGTGACGCACGACCCACACGGTCATCTGTATTGTCGGGAGTGCAAGCAGTTCTTTGAGTTCGACAGTGAGGCCGTAGTCGATTTGATGTCGGCGGTGGCTGATCGGCAGGGTTTCCGGCCGGAAGGATTCAAGGTTGAGATCGACGGTGTTTGTCGACAGTGCCTGCGGAAATCGAAAAAAGACAACCGGAACGGCAGATCCGGACGATCGCGAACGGATGCTGAAAAGGCGAGTGGACAAGCTAAGGGCTGATGAAATGACCTATCTTGACAAGCTGACACCGGGCCGTCGGGCCAGAGTCATAGGATATACAGAGGACAACCCCGTTTCCCGTCGGCTTATGGAACTGGGGTTGTTTCCCGGTCGCGAGATTACCTATTTGCGCAATGCTCCATTGCGTGACCCCCTCCAGATTCAGGTAGGCTCCACCAGCCTTTCACTGCGCCACTCAGAGGCCTCTCTGATTGCGGTGGAAGAGACTGATTGTTAGCAATTAGTCGGCGGGAGCCATGAGCACTACACGGAAAAATCCCCGGGCAACCGATGACATCACGGTCGCGATTTGCGGCAACCCCAATTGCGGCAAAACCACGATCTTTAATGCCCTGACGGGGCTGCGCCAGCATGTCGGCAACTATCCCGGCGTGACTGTCGAAAAAGTGTGCGGCGACTTCCGCGTCCCCGGCAGCGACCGTCGTTTCACCCTGCTCGATATCCCGGGCAGCTACTCTCTGGCGGCCTTCTCACCCGATGAATTCATTGCGGCGCGCGCCCTGTCCGGCGACATCTCCTGCGGCAAAAACCCCGATCTCATTGTCTGCGTCATCGACGCCACCAATCTTGACCGCGGCTTGTATCTGCTGTTTCAGGTGATGCAGATCGGCAAGCCGATTGTCGTGGCGTTGAACATGGTCGACGTGATCGCTCGCAAGGGCATCGAAATCGATTGCGGGAAACTGTCCCGCAAGCTGGGCGGCATACCGGTGGTACCGCTGGTCGCCAGCAAGGGCAAGGGTCTGGACCTGCTTCTGAGGGAAATCGGCACCCTGGCGGACACTCCTGAGTTTACGCCCATCAAAGTGTATGATTCGTTCACCGACGGTATTGTTGATGAGCTTGTCGCTGCCACTGCCACAGTGCATCCGGGAAGACAACAGCACCGTCATGGTCGGCTTCCCATGTTGAAGCCCGAGCGCGCCGATTACTGTGAGTGTGAACGCGGGCGGCGAAACGGTGCCGGTCACCGGCATCACCGTGGCAACGGGTGCCGGACCCGTGCCGAGTACCTGCGCATTCTTTTTGACAAGGGCGGCCCTGCCGAGCAGGAATACCTGCGGGAGCAGGGTGCTGAGACCGCTGTTGTACTCGAACAATTCCGGGCCCGCCTGATAGAGCAGTTCGGCGCCCTGACCGCAGCGGAGACTATTGGTCTGGCCAACAAGGCGGCTGATTGTGTCGAGGACGTGGTCACGCATACTACCGAACGCAAAACCAGCCGGCGTGAGCATATCGATAGGGTCATCCTGCACCCCATTCTGGGACCGATTATACTGCTCACCGTCATGGTGCTGATTTTCCAGTCCGTATTCAGTTGGGCGGCGCCGGTGATGGATCTGGTGGATTCCTTCTTCGGGTTCCTGGGCGACACGGTCGCAGGTTCCATGCCCGACGGTCCCTTGCGGTCGCTACTGGTCAACGGTGTGATCGGCGGAGTTGGTTCGGTTCTGATTTTCCTGCCCCAGATCATCATCCTGTTTTTGTTCATCGCCGTTCTCGAAGATTCCGGCTACATGCCCCGGGCGGCCTTCCTGGTCGACCGGATGTTCAGTTGGTGCGGGCTTTCCGGGAAGTCGTTCATCCCGTTACTGTCTTCGTTTGCCTGCGCCATTCCCGGCATCATGGCCACGCGCACAATAGAAAATCGCAAGCTCCGGTTTATCACCATTATGGTCGCCCCGTTGATGAGTTGTTCCGCACGTCTGCCCGTG
>JAHIVM010000180.1 GCA_018816665.1 Candidatus Zixiibacteriota bacterium | reverse complement strand
CGCAGTGGTGGCGGTTAGCTCCCGAATGTCGTTGAAACTCGAATAGTTGTAGAAGCTGACGAATCCAAAAAGGATGAGTACGGCGGCAAACGCAACGGCCAGCTTGTTCCCGATAGAGAGATTCTTAAGCACCCTTTTGTCCTCCTTCGACGGACGCTTGCGACACAAGTTCCCCCGCTTCTGTCACAAGGCCGGTTATGGTTACTGCCACTATACGGCAGCTATCGGCACGAGCTGCTTTTGCGTTAGCAGTTTAGTGGATTACAATATCGATTTACTAAGAGTGTAAGATGCATTGAATCGGGCGGTTAGAGACAAGTACATGCCTGGGCGCCGAGAAGTTAGTCCAAAATCTGTCGTTGTCTCGCAATAAGTTAGGACAATTGCTGTCGCTTTCTGAAGATGGGGGACGGCTCTCACTGACGGTTTTGGACGCAGATTCTGCGGACTAATCTGTGCAGCAACTGCACACGGCGGATTCGTGGCCAGGTACATTCCGAGGTGAAAAGCTTCTCCGACAAGAAGTGTGTTTGCTAGGTTTCGTCCGTGGGGCTCATCCCAGAATCGTCTGTCTGAATCAGTCGACGGCAGTTGGTCAGAGACGTTCGGCCGGTTGCCGGAGAATCCCTTGGCAGCGAAGTAGGCAACGTTCGGCCCACTAATGTGATTTCTGATTCACATATTCATACGGTCCCTGCACTACTCCCCAGGTGCCTGTGGTAAGCCACCAACTTGCAGACAGTTAGACCTTGGCCCGGTTCTTGCTGAACACTGGCTGAGCCTGTTGCGGCGCTTGACTAAATGGCAGAAACGAGTATATTGTAAGGCCCGTCTATTTTGGCTGTTTTACTGCACTTGTTACTGCCTGACGGTCATCGTTTTTAGACAAACTGTCTAGCGACAGGTAAACAGAATTCCCCAGCGGAATCTGTGGCTTTTTGCAAAGGATTGCTGCTCCGAGCGGTGTAAGAGGCGCCGGTCTGTTGAGGCAGCAATTGCTTTTGGAGGAAAGATGAGATTGAGAGGGTCGGTTCTCAGCTATCTAATTCTGGCGATGTCCTGTTTCGTCATGATGAGTCCGGCCGGGCACGCCCAGTCCGGCAGTCAGACGTTGTGGGCACCGGAATTCAGTATTCCGGATGATTCCCTGGTAGTCTGGTGTCAGCCTGACTCCATTTGCATGGAAATCAGCGCTGTGGATGTCGACGATCAGGATACCCTGGTGCTGTCCTTGGTCAGCGGTCCCATAGACTATCCGACGACCGTATTCCCGTATCAGTTCACGACCACCGTGTGCTTTTCACCCGATGCTGCCGGTGTGTACACGTTTGTGTGGCAGCTGATCGACAAGCAGGATCACGTGGTCACCGACACCGTGACTTACACAGTCGAGTTGGGCACCGCCCCGACAATCACGGACCAGAGTTTCGCCGCGGAACTCTGCGATCTTCGCGATGACCGCGAACTCCAGCTTATTGCCGACGGCGGGGGAGAGGATTTCACCTTCGAACTCATCTCCGGCTCCGGCACCATCAATCCGGTCACCGGTCTGTTGACCTATCGTCCGGACACCTCAGGCACATTCACTTTCGAAGTTGCCGTGGTCAATTTCTGTGGCGCCGACACCGCCACGATTACCGATCAGGTGGTCCTCAACCTCCCGCCGCACTGTATCGGTTTTGATTCGACGGTTTACCTTTGCGACCCCGAAGAAATCTGTTTTGATATATTTGCGTTTGATCCGGAAGGCGATCCCATTCAAATAGAGATGGTCGAGGGTATCGGGACTTTCACCCAGACCACCGACACTTCCGGTATCACCTGTTTCACGCCGCCCGCCGTTGACTCCGCCCGTTACGGATTCATCTTCCGGGCCGCCGACAGTTGCATTCTGGCGCTTGACGCGCCTGTGCCGGCAGCCCCGTTGTGCTGCGTTGATACCGTCTGGATCACGGTCGTCATTCCGCAACCCGGTGAACTTGCCTGCCCGCCGGACACGGCCTTCAAACTCTGCGTACCACCGGACGAGTTACCTGAAACCTTCTGTCTGGCCGGTTTCACCAGCTCCTGGGACGTTACCGACATAGTGGTTACCCATTCCGAGTTTGTGGATCCGATTCTCCCGTCTGTGTACGGCGATACCGTCTGCCTGCCCCTGGCGGCAATCGGGTTCGGTACCTTTACCATCACGGCCATCGGTTCCGATACCTGCGGCCATGCCGACACCTGTACGACTGCCATCACGGTTACCGGCAACAACACTCCGTACGTTACGCTGGGTGATGACGCCGAACTGGCCCTGTGTACGTCGGAGGCAATCTGCATCTCGGCTACGGCCGACGATCTCGATTTTGATATTGCCGATGTGGTGGCCAACTACGGCACGTACGACGCCGGCACCAATCTGTTATGCTTCGACGTTGATACCTCGGGTGTGTATGAACTGATTCTCACCGCGACTGATGAATGCGGTGCCACTGATTCCGATACGGCCTACGTCACCGTGACGCTCAACGAGGCGCCGATCGTCGCCCTCGGCGACGACACCACGGTTTCGCTCTGTGAACCGTCGGAGATTTGTCTCACCGCAGCCGTGACCGATGCCAACCTGGCTTACGTATCCACTATGGGCGGCCTGTACGATTCCACCGCCGGGACGTTATGTTTCACGGCGGATACTTCCGGTACCTACGTTGTAGCGATATTCGCCACTGACGACTGCGAACTCACGGTCGCCGATACGGCCGTAGTTACCGTCAGTATCAACTCCGCGCCCACGATCGCCGGACTGCAGGACACCTCCGTATATCTGTGCTTCCCGAGAGAAATCTGTCTGGATGTGGTTATTGAGGACGCCGACAATGATATCGCCGATATCACGGTCAGCAAGGGCACGTACGCCGACGGCAAGATTTGTTTTGTCCCTTACAATAAGGGCGTGTACGACATTATTCTGACGGTCATTGACAGTTGCGGCAACATAGCCGAAGACACTGCTTCCGTCACGATCACCACCGATCAGGATATCGACCTGCAGTGTCCCGAAGACACAACCGTCTTCCTCTGCGAACCCGACACCCTCTGTTTCCCGATTGCCGGTATCCCGGACGGGGCAGAGGTCACGGTGGGCGGCATTGCCACCTACTGGAACGCCGAAACGCAGTCGATTTGCTTCTTCTCCGATTGTTGCCTGGAGAATACCCTGAGTCTCACGGTGACCACGCCCTGCGGCGAGTATTCGTGTGAGTTCACGGTCTCGGTCCAGACCAACAGCGCTCCGCTGGTTATCCTGCCCAAAGACACAACCGCCTTGCTGTGCAACGAAGAAAATATCTGTGTGCCGGTTGGTATCAACGATATCGACGGCAACCTGGCCGAGGTGGTTGTTGAGGGCGGAACCTATGACGATTACCGCAATCAAATCTGCTTCCTGACCGAAGGTCCGGGACAGTACGTCATAACCGTCACCGCAATCGACTCCTGCGGCGCCCAGCGCTCGGATGAGATGACGGTGAATGTTGCGTTCAATCAGCCGCCCTTCATCAATCTGCAGCAGACCGATACGTTGTTCCGTCAGTGTGAGCCGACGGAAGTCTGCATTCCGTTCGAGGCCGGTGATCTGGACGGCAACCTGGCCGATAT
>JAHIVM010000179.1 GCA_018816665.1 Candidatus Zixiibacteriota bacterium | reverse complement strand
CCTATGTAAGCCTTGGCACCATCCCGTGAGAATTCAATGTCATTGGGGTTCGGAGGTAAGCCTGTGATCTTGTCAATCACTGTATGAGTGGCTATGTCGATTATAGACACTGATTGATCAATGTTCACAGCATACATATAGTTGCCGTCTGGTGTTATTGCCAATGTAGTTGGGTTTCCTCCAACGGCGATAACACCGGTCTGAGTGAATGTAGCAAGATCAATTACAAGAATCTGGCCGTTGTCATAGTCGACAACATAAGCCTTCGAATCGGTAACTGTAACTCCCTGTGGTCTCCAATCCGGCCAGGCTTCACCGGCAATTGGTGTTGTGCGCAGTACATCATACGGAGAGACTAGTGATATCTCGTAGAGCAAAGCCGATGATGACTTCCTTCTGTGAGTTGAAACATAGGCCTTGGTTCCGTCAGAAGAGAATCCCGTCTTGTACTTGGCAGGTTCATCGTTTAGAGGCACTTGGGCAAGTATGGAATAAGTAGCCACATCGACAATTGTGATCTGGTCGTTGTTCTGATCATAGCTACTGCCATCCATACCAACCTTAACCAAGATCTTGCTATTGTCTGGGGTGATGTCCAAATCCCCGGGCCATGAGTTGCCGACACCCAGGTCAGACTGCGCATTGCCTCCCAGCAGATCTATCCTCGCTATATTGCTATAGTAGTAGTTCGGTGTAAAAAGGTACCGGTCATCAGCCGAGAGAACGACATCACCATGACAACTCCCGAATGGAATCCTCTGGATCAGCGAGTCACCTATGAGATCGTACTCATCAACAATTGATCCGGGACACACCCAATACGCAATATACAATTTGCTATCATCAGAGCTGAGACAAAGACCACTGACATTTGGCAGACTGTCAATTGTAGTCAAGACCCTATTCGGGTAGCCTGCAGCAGCGGTTGAGAAGCTCACAAACAGCACGGTCGCGGCGACAATCATGAGCCAACCTCGGTTTGTCCTGCATTTACAGAAACTCATATACTCCTCCTGTGGATTGATGGGTGCAGCACAACAGTTACTGCCACGATCGTCGCCTGCTTGCATCGAAGTTCCCTCCCTCATGATTTCAACTCCTGAGGGTAAGACCGATAGAGGAAAGGGAGCGCAATTCCGAACGCAGCCAAACCCTAACCGAGAGGATTGCAGTTGGAACTGACCTCCCGAATGTCAGCGTGGGAGCGTCCGTATTGAACCGGCTCGATTGAGTGACAGTGTTATATCACCCTGTACATAGTCGCCGATTTGGTTGTTTGTGGAAAATCAATCTAGTTTTCGCAGTCTCCCTTCCGTCACCCAGCCGGAGTCGGTCCAGTACATGACGGCGTTGCGGAGGTTCTCGCAAAGGGAGTCGAGGTCGATCAAAGGTAGGATGCCGACTTTCGCCAGCGCGTTCGCTTGCTGGATCAGGAGGTCATCGGGGAATGCTGTGACAATCCTGAAAGAACTGTCAGGGTCGCATATGTAGAAGGCTGAGGACTTCTGCTCGGTTGCCAAGGTTTCCAAAGTGGCAACCTTGATCTTTCCGTCGGCAGTCAGCGTCAGGTTCAGAGCACCATTGTACTGATATGAGTACGCCGTACACACGTCCGATTTAGGAAACAGAATACAGGCGTATTGATTGCCGGGAGTTACCCAGGAAAGATCCCAGCCTTCGTTTGTGTAGGGAGGAGAGACACCGTGAGCATTCCGCGATGGCAACAAGAGAAGGGATGCGCACCCCATACGATTATTGTAGGCCAGGAATGCATCGGTCGAATCGTCAACCGCCGCATACGTCACATCCTTCACATCGGTAGATCCAGCGCAAACGTACCATCCGATTCGGCTACCACGCGAGTCAAACCATGTCAGATGGCATCGCGACGGAGTGGATTCGTTGAGGCTGGTTCTGATTACAGCCTCCGAGCCTGAGCCACGCAGTAGGATCTGTCCGATCGCATACGGGTGATTCGGCGAGTCGTCGCCAGGGTACTGATGAAGAATATACGTTGGTTGCGGGTCGTTGATCAGGTCACCGTTATCGTCGTAGATATGTAGTAACGCGTTGCAATCGCAGTGCTCATTCGCAGGGACCTTCGGGACAAACACTACTTCGTTCTCGCTGTCATCGTCAAGGTTTCCAATATCCCAGCGTGATTCGCTGTCTATCATCGGGCAGTCGAGTTCCTGCGACCACAGCGCAACTGAATCCGAGTTCATGACTGAGAAGCCGCCCTCCGTGACTATCACATGACTCGGATTCCAGTCAAATCCCACCCACGCCTTTGGAAAGAGAATGCACACTAGCACATAGATGGCAGCCAGCAACAGAGGCACCTGGAGCTTTGTCATTCGGCCAAAACGGACCGCCTTGCGCGCTATGAAATCACCCATGCACACTCTCTCGGATCGGATGATATTGCGGTCATCGATAGCGTCGCGCAGAGTCGCCACCGGAATGATATTGAGCCTTCGTCGGGGGAACTGCCGCTCCAACGGGACAAGATACTTCCTGGCCGCCTCCAGATTCCCTGACGGCAGCACCAGATGTCTGACGGGGGAGAAGAATCCACGCCTGATCTTGTGTTCCAGCGTGTCATTGTTGACCGCCACGACTGTGCCACCGGCCGCGACTGAGCCGGTGAAGGCCGCGTCTCCGGAGATGAACCGTTCGTCGCGCAAAGTCTCCGGTTTCAACAACTGGGTGAACGTAATCAGTCCGGCGGCCAGACCGGCGGAGTTGCCGGTGCAGGCGTGGCCGTTGCCAGGGATCGAGAAGTGGGTGTGAAGGTGACGGTCGGGAAGGCCGCCGTAAGTCGGTTTTGACATCAGCGTACGGAGGGCGGCCAGCGACTCGTACAGACCGCCGACCATTGGATCATCGCCCGTTATGAGCTGGTGTTCGAACGTGACTTCATCGCGCTCCGCCAGCCGTGACCGGCGTTCAGCCGAACCGCGAATCACGCACATGCGACCCCGCACGACAACGCCGCGCTCATCTTTCTCGACAAACAAACCGTTGGCCTCGGTGAATGACAGATGATTGCGGCTCACTTTCCACTGCGCCCGGATGTTATCCAGAGTCAAACGGATCTCCGGTGGGAATCCGTTGCCGGCCTCCTGCACCATGCAAAACGATTCGTAGGCGTCGGCATCATCGGGGATGTCGAGCGCATCCGCAGTGTCTTCAATGCCAAGTACCCGAAGCCCGTCGGCAATCGCGCCGACATGAAACAGGCAGCGAGCCCACTCAGCGACCCGCATCCTTCGACCGGCGATCATCGGTTCGAGGTAGCGTCCTTCGGCCAGGTGCAGGGCACTTTCGACGGCTGGATGAATGACCTCGAAGTCGACCGGCATGAGGTCTTCATACGGCTTGCGTTCGAGGTGTGTGACCAGCAGCGAGTAGTATTCGTCGACAAATGACTGGTATGCCGCATTGCCAACGAGCGGTTGAATGGCAGGCCAGAAACCCGCTATCCGCAGAAGACGCGTATCGACAGAATGCGTCCGACGCAGAATAGACTTCAACTGCTCGAACTGTCGAGCTGTGCGCAGGGGGGAGGGCACTTACGTGTACAGCCTTATGTTGATCAACGAGTTGTTGTCTATTGGCTTGAAAGATACGGTGTCAGATGGTCCCGTGCGAGTCGCCCGTGTCAGGGATCCCTGACTTACCGCGATCTGGACGGGGGCGAAGTCTGTCTGCCCGGCGAGACTGGCGACCCTCAGCAGGACCGCCCGGCCCTCAGTCTTTGTCTCGAATCTGATGACGATTTCATCGCCGCGATCAGACCTCAGCGTTGTCTCGCACTCGGCCTCTGTACGATCGGGATCGTAGTCTACGGGATCAAGTGTGAGAGCCGCATCGGGCAGTTGCACCTTCCATGGAACGTCCCTGAGCCGACTACGGAAATCTGACGGGAGCGGTGCCGCGCCAGCGTGATCCGTAACAACCGATACGCCGCTGTCGGCCTCCGATACCAGTAGCCCGGAGGCCTGCTCCGGGGGATCGGTGATCACCTGCAGTGAGTACCTATCGGATTCCG
The DNA here is from genome assembly GCA_018816665.1 of Candidatus Zixiibacteriota bacterium. Taxonomy (GTDB): domain Bacteria; phylum Zixibacteria; class MSB-5A5; order GN15; family FEB-12; genus JAHIVM01. The sequence goes on along the minus strand of JAHIVM010000179.1, from coordinate 841 downwards.
TGTCATGCATCAGCCGCAGTACCAGTTCCGGCGACTCCGATGCCCACTGCGCGATACATTGCACCCCGCCAACAGATGTATGGTTGGTGTCAGCGGCCATCACCGTGGGACCGACTGGGCCGACACTCAGTAGCTTCAGATCAATGATTCGAGTGGGAATAGCCTGCGCGAGCAGCGATTCCGCCAGCAAACGCTCATCGGGTGACAGTGGCTCCGACTCTGCCTCCTTCAGGTACTCAATCAACTGGCGATAGCTCTCGCAATACTCCCGGCAGAAGTCGCAGCGCCGGACATGAACCTCGATATCTGCACGGGGGATTTCCTGGACATTGGCTACGAACTGCTCAAGTTGTTCTTTGGTCGGATGCATGCTTTGTTTGACCTGCCATTCCTCTCCACAGTCTAACTAGTCGCCTGATGGCGTTTTTGGAGGAAAAGAATCCAGCTTGGCACGAAAAATCTCCAGAGCGCGCTGGATCGTTCGTTCGAATATGTTCTTGTAGTCCTTCAGATACCGACCGTGAGTATCCTCCGGCATATGGTCCCGGAAGTATGTAGGAAGGGAATCGGTTTCCCCGGCGTGTCCCAGAGCGGTCAGATAAGCCTCGGTGGCATTGAGGATAAGCGTGGCTTCATCCGATTGCAGGTTCCCTTTATTCACGAACTGTCGCAATATGCCACTACCGACTTCCGGGAGCGTGGCGGCAATGCAGCAGTCTACTTCGCGGTGGAGCCACATGCCGAGAGGAGTGACCTGATTGGCCGCCGATCTTGACGATGTCTCCACGAAGCGTTGCAGGATTCTGATTGCCGCTCCGGTCAGCCGGTGAAGGTTGATTTT
>JAHIVM010000178.1 GCA_018816665.1 Candidatus Zixiibacteriota bacterium | reverse complement strand
GTTCGTTTTGGTTAATAGAGACCTGCCCTGCGGGGGGGCGTGCAACTTGTTCTCTCATTCTCTGTGACGATTGTTTTTTCTTCGAACCGCAGGGCAGGTCCCTGTTTTGGCGCTGTGTTGGTTTAATCCGAACGGTGTGCATGGTGTGATTGCCGGGTCGGTGGAATGCCGGGGGGACCTGCCGCATCTGCCTGCAATTGACTTGGTTCGGGCAGGTCTCCGGGGCGGGGGTGGGTAGCTTAGCCTGTTTTTTTCGTGTAAGTCGCGGTTCACATGAGGACGTGACAACGGCGGCCCGATATTCCCCCCCACAACAAAAAGGCCCGCTGTGAAGCGGGCCTTTGACAACCGGAAGCAACTCGGATGACAGACGAAGATGCTAGACCTTGGGCCGCTTCTGGGTGTGATTATTGACCATCGCAAACGACAAGTACTCAAGCTCCATCGACATATTCTCATTGCGAAGATACACATCGTCGGGAACCTTGAGATTGATCGGTGCAAAATTCAGAATTGCCTTGATGCCGTGATCGACGACATCGTCAACGATATATTGAGCAACCGTGGCCGGGACCGCAATCACCGCGATCTCGACATTCGCTTCCGCGATTTCCTTATTCATGTTCCGGACATCGGAAATAATTATGCCCTTGTGGTTGGAGCCGATTTTTCGCTGGTCGTTGTCGAACAGCTTTACAATCCGGAATCCCTGGCGGGCGAACTCTTTGTAGGACACCAGGGCGGAGCCGATATTTCCAACTCCGAACAGAGCTACTTTCCACAGCCGATTGATACCAAGAATCGAAGCTACCTGATTACGCAGCTCCGCCACCGGATAGCCCAGACCACGGGTCCCGAAGGAACCAAAAAACGAGAGGTCTTTGCGCACCTGCGCCGGAGTCAGTTTTTCCCGTTTGGCCAGCTCCTTGGAGGATACCGTCTGATGGTTCTCCTTTTCCAGAACAGAGAGCGCCCGGTAGTAAAGTGATAGGCGGCGTATGGTAGATTCAGATATCTTTTTCTTTGCCATAGATAACCTGTGTCAGCCTTTTACCGGCTGGAGACTCACCCCGTCAGCCCAAAGGGAAACATGTGAAAACGTTCACAAACCGAGTATATTCCCAATCCACTTTCCTGTCAAGTGAATTATTTAACAAACTGGGATGCCCTGCGGGTTCCCCGAACAGTAATCTGACCTATCTTTTAAGCTATTGCTATAAAATATATTAGCGTCATACGTGCGAAATCAACCGGGAAATGTCGGGCGACAGGCGAGCCAGGATTTCATAGCTAATCGTCCCCGCCCAGGCCGCCACCTGTTCGGCGCTCAGGGACTCCTCACCCTGCCTCCCGATAAGGGTCACCGGCTCCTCCAGCCTGACACCGGGGATGTCGGTGATATCAACCATCATGAGATTCATGCATACCCGCCCCCGCACCGGAGCGCGTTGACCTTTGATCAACACATACGCCAGCGAGGACAGCGATCGATCGTAGCCATCGGCATACCCCACCGGCAAGACCGCCAGTCGGGTGGGCGCGGTCGTTCGGTACGTGCAGCCATAGCCGACAAACGAATCGCGCGGTACTTTTTTGATCTGGGTCACTCGCGTATGCCAGGATAACACGGGGCTGAAGATATCGTTCACGCCGCCGCCCAGACGATAACTGAGGTAGGTTTCTTTCGACGGCCAGTGGCCGTAGACGGCGATACCGGGGCGGACCATTTCAAAGCGCGTTTTCTCAAACAGAATCAAGGCCGCCGAACAGGCGGTGTGACGGATGGTCGGTTTGATGCCCAGCGCGGCCATGCGTTTGATCAACGTGTTGAACACGTCGAGTTGCCCCTGGGCGTAGGCGTGATTGGTGGTGTCCTCGATATTCGCGAAATGCATGCTGACACCGTAGGGTTTGCCCAGCCGCGGATACTTTTTGTAGATGGCGGCAAACTGCTCAAGCTCTTTGGCGGTGATGCCCTGGCGATGGGTGCCGGTTTCCAGTTTGACGTGAGTACGGATTGGACGGTCTGACTTCGCGGCCAGTTTCCCCAGACGGGTCAGGGCCTGCGACGTAAACACCACCGGCTCAAGATCAAACTCGGGGATAGCTTCCAGGTCGGTCAGCGGGGCGGGGCCAAGGAGGAGAATCCGGCGGCTCCAGCCGTACTTGCGGCACTGGATAGCTTCATCGAGCGAATGCACCGAAACGTACTCAACATCGGGGCGCCTGTCCAGCAGGTCAATCATCGGGGCCAGACCGTGACCGTAAGCGTTTGACTTGACCGCTACAGCAATTGTCCGTCCGGCGGCCAGGCGGCTGAGGCTGTCAAGATTTTTGTCCAGCGCTGCGGGTGACAGCTCTATCCAGTTGAGCAGATTCTTTGTGTCCATCTATCGTTGTATACCGGGGAGGAGGAAAAGTGACAACTAAAAACCGGGCCGGCATAACCTCAGTTTTGGGCGGCAAAAAAACCGCTCCGGATCAAACAGACCGGGAGCGGTTGTAAGTTGTGCCAATCGACCTGTCAGAGCTTTTGGCGCATCCGATCAATCATGCGCATGTGGCCTTCCTCGAACTTGGTCAGTTCAGTGAACATCTTGCGGCCTTCATCGGATTTGGTCTTGTCGATCTGGGCGGCAAACATGTCGCGGGCATCAACCTCAAGCTGATAGGCGATATCGAGGATCGTTTTGAGCGAGTCGGCGGCGCGGACCCTTTCGACCAGTTCTTTGTGACTGGCGGCCATTTCCTCGGAGATGTCGGGGAGTCCCTCGGCCTTGAGGACATCGGCGGTGGAGATCCACTGCTCGGACCGTACCAGGGAGGAGTGCTGACGTTCGAGAATATGGAAATGCCGTTTTTCCTCCGCGGCCAGGTCCTCAAGCGTTTTTTTGTATTCGGCGGCCTCGGGGCGTTTGGAGGCCTCGAGGTAGAAGACATAGGAGGCCACTTCGGCCGAGATGCCGGCCGAGAGGGCGGTCAGGACTTCCGGGTTCACTGCCATTGCTCTATCCTTTGTATTTCTATCGAGTTATGTCAAATCCACGAGTCATGTCTACCAGGGACAAATTACATCCCTGACAGCCGATGTCAAGGGGTTGCATGATTTTGGACTGATCCTGTCCATAAGACTTGCTCTTACCCCCTATTGAAGCGGGGCGGAACGCCGATAGAAAGCAAAAGGGCCGGATGCAAGTAAACTGAGGGTAAACGTATGAATATTGCCGGATTCTTCGCCGACATCGCCAACAGTCTCCGGGATCGCTATCTCGATCTCGCCCGGGACATGCAGGCCAACCGAACGCCCAGCCACTTTACGGGCACCAAAACAGACGCCGCGGCCCAGCTGCCGGTAGCCGCCGAACCGGTCGACACCTACGAACCGTCGAACGACCCGAAACCGTCGACCTCCGAAAAAGCAGACACCGGCGCCACCGACAAACCCGCCAACACCGAGGCGCAGGATACCGAGGCGACCGATGCTCCGGCCACCACAAAACCGGTGGATCAGAATCCCGACGGCACCTACTACCGTCGCAGCTCCCGCATGAAATACAAACTGGATCTGGAATTCAACCTGGCGGCCATGACCCAGACGGTTGAACGTCTGGCCGAGGGCGATGTCTCCGCTGTCTCTGAATTCGCCGCCGCCGGCTTTGGCTTTAATGTTGGTTTTGATATCAAAGGCCAGCAGAGCATCCTGACGAATGATGCTGACCCGGCCGAGTACAGCAAAACCCGCGATGTCACCATGGCCCGGGCGCGCAATGTAAGCAAGTTTGCGGCGCAGAGCAGGAACCTCGCCGTCCAGTCGTTTTATAAGGAAGCCACCGATGTTCGCCGGACATTGTCTGAGACTGTTCGCGACGGTCACCGTCGGACCACCAACAAGTTTGCCCTGCGCTTCCGCATGGACAACAAATTCAGTATGGGCTTTGCCGATCGGTTTAATGTCCAGACACAGCAGGTAGCTGAAAACGCACCGAATGCAGTCGGTCAGTATGTCGAGTCGGCCGGGCAGGTTGCCGAGAAGGGCAGCTCGGAATTGATGGCCACCTTCTTTGATGCGGTCGACAGCTATCTCGGTGACACCGAGCAGGCGGTTTTGGACAAGGTAACCTCGTTCTTTGACCAGGCGGCGGCCGAACTCGGTTTCACCGGTGACCAGGTCGCAATGGCCAGGGATCAGCTTACCGGGACAATTGAGCGGTTTTTTGACCGCGTACAAACAGCCGTGGCCGGCATGGAGTCCAAATTCGTGAGCCAGCCGCAGGCCACGCCGGAGATTTCACGGAGCTTCGATCCGGTCCTGGATGCGCCCGCGACCTCTCAGGACAGCTACGACCTGGCAGTCGCATAAGCCGACACAGGGTTTGGACTAGTTGTGGAAAGTCACAGCCGCCGCAACTCAGGTTGCGGCGGTTTTTCTTTTGACGAGGCGAAAAACAGCTCGCCGAAACAGGGGCTTGACAATGCGAATTCATACCGACCAAAATGACACCACCCTCAGCGAAATCACGCTCTACCTGACCGGGGCCGAAATCGCGCAACTGTATGGTCTGCTGGGCAGCATGATGCAGGACGTGCGCGCCAAAGAAATCACGCTCAATGACAACAGCATGGACCATACGCTGAACGTGTTCCGGTATCACCCGATGGAATCGACAGGCTTTTCGCCGCGCCAGAAGGAAATTCTGGAGGCTGATCGGTAGGCCCAGGGTCAATCATTCTGTTGAGCCGTAGCCGGTTAGCCGCCATGCAAGTCTCGCCGCACCAAACAACACACACAAAACCCTCGAATTACCGCTTGACAAATAAATGAATGGTCATTTATTATAGCGTCATGAGAGTCAAGGACGAAATCAAGCAGGAGGCCCTGTTCGAGGCTACGGTCAAGGTGGTCAATGAAACCGGGTTTGCTCAGAGTTCGGTGTCGAAGATTGCCAAAGAAGCCGGTATCTCTCCGGCAACGCTCTACATCTACTACAAAAACAAAGAGGATCTGCTTGTATCCACCTATGTCCAGATCAAGCAGAATCTTAGTACGGCGCTGCTGGTGGGGTTTGATGACTCCCGGCCGATCCGTGACATTCTCAAGCGGCTGTGGACCAACGCCTTTCATTTCGGGACCCAAAACCGGGCGTATTTTGAATTTGTCGAACAATTCTCCAATTCGCCGTACGCAGGTTTGGTGAACTCGGCTGAGGTCGAGGAGTTTTTCGAGCCCCTGGCGCGGGTGATGCAGCGCGGGATCGACGAGAAAATCCTGAAAGACGTACCGTTTGAGGTCCTGACGGTGTTTGTGTTTTACCCGGCCATGCTGCTTTCCAGCCCGAAACTGTGCGCGGGGTTTGAGATTAACGAAGGCAGCATCGATCAGACCTTTGATCTGGCCTGGGATGCCATCAGGCTGTAGTTTTTTTTGTCCAATGAGATAAATGAACATTCACTTATGCGATCCGTGAGAGGCAATGTTGAGAAAGTTTCTGAAGTCCGGGATCACACGAATACTGATAGCAGGAATACTGGTTATGGCTACAGGTTATGCAGTGAAAAGCGCGTTTTTTGAATCTGGCGATGTGTCTGATCGGCTCACGCGGTCGCCGCAATGGTCCGATGATGCCTTCCGCAACCCAGGCGCAAACCTCAATACATCGTTGGGCGGGATGGTGCGCTCGATGTGGACTTTTGCCACCGAGCGCAAAGACCGCAAGCCACAACACACCCTCCCCCGGGTGATGGCAGACCTGGCGGCTTTCGAGGATCGCAATCACAACCGGCTTCATGTGTCCTGGCTGGGGCATTCATCGTTGATGATCAATATCGACGGTCACCGGGTTTTGACCGACCCGGTGCTGGAGAACAGCGTCTCCTGGGTGGGACCGTCGCGGTTCAACGGCGATGTCCCCGTGGACATCACCGACCTGCCGCTGATCGACCTCGTGATCATTTCGCACGATCATTACGACCACCTCAACAAGTTCACGATCCAGAATGTTCATCCCAAAGTCGCGCGCTTCGTGACTCCTATCGGCGTTGGGGCATTGCTGCGTGACTGGGGAGTGCCCGACTACAAGATTGTTGAACTGGACTGGTGGGACGAACTGGAGATCGACAGCACGTTGACAATCTCGGCGACGCCGGCCCAGCATTTTTCCGGGCGCGGGTTGACCAATCGCAACAAAACCCTGTGGGCATCGTTCGTGATAACATCAAATAGCTATCGCGTGTTTTTTGGCGGTGACTCGGGGTATTTCGACGGTTTCAAAACAATCGGCGAGAAATACGGTCCCTTTGACATGACCTTTCTCGAGTGCGGGGCCTACAACAAACTCTGGAGTGAAATCCACATGCATCCGGAGCAAACGCTTCAGGCGCATCTGGATCTTCGCGGCAATGTGCTGCATCCAATCCACTGGGGCACATTCACGCTGGCGCCGCACCCGTGGTACGAACCGATGCAACGATTGACCGCGGCGGCCGCCGAGGCCGGCGTGACCGTGGCCACCCCCATAGCCGGCGGCGCCACGAATTATGCCGGCGATATCCCAACCGCGGCCTGGTGGGAAACATCACTGGCAACAAAACAATCTGACCCTGTCAGAGCGAGGGCGACACAATGAGTACAAACAAATGGCATGCGGAGAATGTCCCCGATCAGAAGGGACGGATCGTCATAATCACCGGATCGAGCAGCGGTATCGGATACGAAACTGCGCGGGTGCTGGCGGACAAAAACGCGACCGTGATTATCGCGGTGCGGAACTTGAAGAAAGGCGATGCGGCTGCGGACAAAATCCGCAAAGCGCACAGTCATGCCAATCTGCACGTGATGGCACTCGACCTGGCTAATCTGACGTCAGTTCGGACGTTTGTTGATGAGTTCCGAATCAAATTCGACCGTCTGGATCTGTTGATCAACAACGCCGGGGTGATGATTCCGCCGTACTCGAAAACGGCCGATGGCTTTGAATTGCAGTTTGGTACCAATCACCTGGGGCATTTTGCCCTGACCGGTTTGCTGATGGATCTGCTGCTGAAAACATCAGGCAGCCGGATAGTAAACGTCTCCAGCGGCGCGCACAAGTACGGCACTATCGACTTTTCGGACCTGGCATGGGAAACGCGCAAATACAAACCGTGGAAGGCCTACGGTGATTCGAAAATCGCGAATCTCTATTTCACATTTGAGTTGGCGCGACGGTTGAAATCGAACAAGCAGGATGTAATCGTGGCGGCGGCGCACCCCGGCTGGACCGCGACTGATTTGCAGCGTCATTCCGGGTTCATCGAATACCTCAATAGCTTTTTCGCCCAGGGAATAGAGATGGGCGCGTTACCCACTCTGTACGCAGCGGTGGGACCCGATGTACAATCCGGAGACTACTACGGCCCCTCGGGCTTTATAGAGATGCGGGGATTCCCCAAGAAAGTATCCGGCAATGCGTTGTCGCAGGACAAAGCAATAGCCGGGCGACTGTGGGAGGTCTCCGAGAACCTCACCGGTGTCACGCCGCTGGTGCGGTCGGCGCAAACTACCTGATTAGGGCCGGACAATCACCCGGGTGCGTGCAACGCGATCGCCGAACCGCGCCCGTTCGGGTGACCGTACAATCAACACCACGCCCAGGATACAAAACGCCGGGAGGGCATCGACCGCTCGAACCAGGTTTCGCACAAGAGCCTGCTTCAAATCGGCGTTGCTGCCGTCGGGTCGCACCACCCGCATACCCAGCAGACGCTTGCCAATAGTGGCTCCCACCAGCCCTTCCATCACAACAAAGTACAGGACGATCACGGCGAGAAACGCCAGACACAGCGGGTCGGTGATAAACCAGCCGTAGCCCCATTGATGTTCCCCGGCGGTCATGACCCAGGTACCCTTGACCAGTCTGGTAACGGGAAAAAAGATTAGACTGAGCAGCACGAAGTCAATTGCCAGGGCGGCGAACCGTCGCCCGAGCGAGGCGTACTGCATTCCTGTCGATGGTAACGATGGCTCGATCGTCATACGGACACCCTCTCACAGAGACAGACGTTTCAGGGTCGATAGTATGTCGTCGAACGACGATGACGGCTCTGATTGAAAAGTACGGCAGGTACCAGACGAATGCAAGGGTTCAGCGTAACGGTGCGCAGTTGGACAAAAAACAACACCGGTCGGTTTCCCAACCGGTGCGTGTGATTACGATTGATCTGTTGTTACAGGCGTTCCGTCGCGCGACTCAGAAAACCTCGGCGGAGAATTTGTATACTTCGGCGAACTTGTCTTTGTAGCTTTCTTTTGGCAGTCCGGCCTTAAGACAGGTTTGCTCCAGAAACTCTTTGACGGTCCAGTGGTTTTCCGTAGCCACCTGCGGCAGAAGTAAACCGGAATGTAAATCCAGTTTGATCATGAGACCGTCGCGCCCGATTTCCACTTTGCTGAAGTCGCGCAGACGTTCCAGCGGTGACAGCACCGAGATTTCAAACTCCACCCGCTCGGCCTCCTCGGTTTTGAGCGGCGGGAACCGGGGATCATCAAACGCCGCCGCGACCGCCATTTCGGCCACAGTCTGGTAGAGCGGCTGGCGGGCGCGAATCTGTCCGATACATCCCCGCAGATGGCCGTCGATCTTCAGCGTGACAAACATCCCCTTTTGATCCTCGAGAGCCTCAATGGGTCTGGGTTGCAGTTTGTCTCCGGTGAGTTTTGCCGCCACGGCCTTGCGGGCGATATCCAGCAATTGCTGTTTGGCTTCCGGCGGAAGGGTTTTGGCTTTGCGCAGTTCGGCCCGACGGGACCCCATGAGTTCGCGTTCGCTGACTTGCGGGTGAGCATCGGCCGGAGCGACAATCGCTGCGGAGAGATAGCCGACAACCTCGCTGAAGTCGCCGGTGGTCGCGCCGGACGTGGTGTAGTCCAGAAAGCGGACCTCGCGGGCGCCCATTCGTTTGGCGGCCAGCATAATGGCAGCGACCGGGCCGGCGCCGCAGGCCTCGCCGCGACCGTCCTCGATTGTTTCCAGTAGCATGTCTTCATCGAATTTCTCGATTGCTTCCTGTACCGCGAAATCCAGTTTGCGAGCCCGCTTTTCGGGGTGGAAATGCGAGAGGTCAGTCGAGGCTACCATCAGCGTGTTGGTGTCTTTGAGCACCGCGGCCAGGGCCTCGCCGAGCGCCCGGATGGAATTCTCATCCTGGTCGCCCATGACAATGGGCACCAGCTTGAATTTCCCGAGACAAATCTGCAGGAACGGCAGCTGCACCTCGAGGGCGTGTTCGCCGCGAACGTTACCGACCGCGTGTCCCATTTTGGAGAAATACACCGCCGGTCCTATGTTGGCCAGACGTTTGGCCATGTCCTGATCTATGTCCACCACGCCCAGCGGGGTTTCATAGCCGATGCCGTCGAATACCGAGCAGCCCTGGAAAAAGACAGTATGGGAGGGAGAGATAATAACGACCGTGTCGTAGTCTTCTCCCTCGAGGAGCTTAAAGGCCTTGGCGGCTGTTTTGCCGGAATAGGGATAGCCGGCATGGGGGGCAATAATGCCCACCGGTTTTCCGGCCAGCGGCACTTTCTCAACCTCCGAGAAAAAGCCGGCGATAGTCCGGGTCAGTTCGGCCGGATTGGCGGGATAAAATGTCCCGGCGACGGCTGCTTTGCGAATTCCTTCTTGCGTGCTCTCCATAGCTCCTACCTTCTAAGTTCTGTACCTGTAACGAAGGTATACCCGATAGGTTCACAAGTCAATTGAACACCTTGCCTGCGATTGGGGAATTTCCGGTCCGGTCAGGGATTGACCCCGGGGGTGACAGAAAGCGAGCCGGAGGATGTCTCCGGCTCGCGAACGATTGCTCATGTAAAGCGGATTCCGGGTCAGGCGCTCGGTAGTGCCGGCGGCGGAGTTTCGACCGGATCGCAGTCGCCGTCTCCTCTGCCGCCCCCGCCGCCTTT
>JAHIVM010000177.1 GCA_018816665.1 Candidatus Zixiibacteriota bacterium | reverse complement strand
TCCAGGGGGGCCACACCGACAAACCAGGAGTGTTCCAGCCCGTGCGGGTTCTGTGCGGTTCCGGTCTTGCCGCCGACAGAATATCGCTTGTTGCGCAGTGACCTGGCGGTTCCGTGTTCACCCTCTACCACCAGCCTGAGGCCCTCGGTGAGGATGTCAAGGGTCGATTGTCTAAACGGCAACTTGAACGACACCACGGGCGCCGGCTCGATCACACGACCGCTGGGTTCCACCAGGCGCTTGACCAGGTGGGGTCGATACACAACGCCACCGTTCGCCAGACCGCAGAAAAACTGAGTCAGTTGCAGGGGGGTGACCAGGATCTCTCCCTGTCCGATCGAGTTATTGAGAATCAAACCCTGCGTCCATTTGCCCTTCCCGTAGCGCTCATCATAATACTTGCTGTCGGGAGCCAGACCGGCAGCCTCGCCGGGAAGATCGATACCGGTGGGACGGCCGAAACCGCAATCCGACAGGTAACGCGCGATGACATCGATCCCGAGCTTGAGTCCGAGTTGGTACATGTAAATGTCGCAGGACTGCTCGAGAGCGTGCACCGCGTTCAGGGCACCATGACCTCCCAGATCCCAGCAATGGAACACCCGGTTGCCAAACCGATACCCTCCAAGACAGGGTTTGAACAGGGTGCCGGGAGCAATCACCCCTTCTTCCAGGCCCGCCCCGACGGTGATGAACTTCACCGTGGATCCCGGTGGATACAGCCCGGTCAGGGGGCGGTTCAACAGGGGATGCGTGGAATCGGTCGATATTTCGGCCCAGAGACTTTCCGGAATGACGGATGAAAAAATGTTCGCATCAAAACCCGGATACGACGTCATCCCCAGGATTTCCCCGGACCGGGGGTCCATCGCCACGATAGCCCCGCAGCAGAACGTGTCGAGCGCCTGGACGCAGGCGAGTTGGAGGTCGTTGTCCACCGACAGGATCAAATCGCCGCCCGCCACCGCAGGTATGCCGGGCCGTCCCTCAAACAGGCCACCTATCTGCCCGGAAGCATTCACTTCAATGTATTGCGTGCCTTCGCGTCCCCGCAGAATCTGATCGTACCGCCGCTCCAACCCCTTTTTCCCGATCATCGAACCCAACCGCAAGTCTGACTGGGTGGCGGCATCCATTTCCTGTCGGGACACTTCGCCGACATAGCCGGTGAACGGCTCGGCCCCCAGATCGCTTCGGTACTGACGTACCCGTTCCATCTGGTACGACACGCCGGGGAATTTCTCGTTCTGTTCCTCGAGTACGGCTACCACCTCGAACGGGATATCCTGTCGAATAGGCGCAGGCTGATAGCGACTGACTATGTTCTTGCCGATACGTTTGCGAATCTGCGCGGTATCCAGATCGATCAACTCCGCCAGGTGCGGCAGTGTGATGCCTTCTTTTTCCTCGGCGGCCACGGTAGAGACGGTGTACGACGGTCGATTATCGATAATGACGCGGTGCTCGCGATCGAATACCCGTCCCCGTTGCGGCACGATCGGCACGACCCGAATGCGGTTGTTTTCCGATTGAGCAGCCAGCTCGGAGTGATCAATGACCTGTAGTTTGATCAGACCTCCGGCGAGCACAAGAAAAACGAGAACCACCACCAGCAAGGCGATCCGTTCTCGGCCGCTGAGAGAAAGTGTATGTCGCTCCATGACAGGATCAGAAAATCGCTTTAATCTTCTTCCAGGTTACCACGCCTTCTTTGACGAGGAGGAACAGCCACCCGACCAGTGTCGTATAGACGGTACCGGGGAGCGCCGATGACCACAGCAGGGTCAGAAAACCCGCGGGTTGTACCACAAGCAGAATCACGATGTTGTGGATCAACACACCGCCCGCAACCATCGACACCTTCGCCCACATGGAGTCCATGTTGATCCGTTCCTTGACATGATAACCCGCCAGCGCCAGGGCGGCGGTGGAAATGGCCAGCCAGCCGAGTTTAGCGGGCATCGCCGCTCCCATGACCAGACCAACAAGGAAGCCAAACCAGACCGTCGTCATTTCTTCTTTATACAACGCCACGCCCAGAACGAACAGGGCCGGAACATTGACGGTCACTCCGAAAATCGAGGTAACATCGCGCCAGATGACCACCCACATGGCGACACAAAACAGGTAGATGAGATACGGAATCGCTCTCACGGCGCCACCGCCCTGAGGATGAATAGCTCCTCAAGCGAATTGAACGACGCTGCCGGGGTGAGTTGTATTTTGCAGAATGGTTCCTCCTCCGGTCGCTCAACTCGCGCCACGGTCCCCACGACCAGCCCGGGCGGGTAAATGCCGCCCAGACCCGACGAAAGTATCAGATCGCCCTCAGCCAGGGTCCCCTGAATCGGAAAATTGTCAAGGATCAGTCCGCCGTCGAGTCGGAACTTGACAATTCCCATCTCGCGGCTCTCTGCAACCCGCACCGCCACCCGATGAGTCGGGTCGGTCAGGAGCTGCACGGTGGCCGTGTGCGGTCCCACCGAGACCACCTTGCCGATTAGCCCCTGTTCGTTGATCAGCGGCAGGTCAACCACGATTGAGTCCTCAGTGCCCCGGTTGATGACGGCAGCTATCGGCACCCGATCACCGCTGACCGAGATGACCCGCGCCGGCAGCATGGAGTATCCCGACGGAGGTTCAAACCCCAGGACCGCCCGGAGCCGGGAGTTCTCTCGCCGCAGTTCTTCCAGGCGACCAAGCTCGGTGGTAACTTCGGCCAGTTTGAGGTGCAGACGCTGATTTTCACCGTTAACCATACTCAGGTCAACGGCCGTGCTTTTGATGATGTGGAAGGGAGAATAGAATACCTGGACGAGGACACTGCTCACCACCCCCCGCACGTTGCCTCCCCCCACGAGGAGAAGCAGCGACAGCAGGGCAATGGAAATGAAATGAACGTTACGCCAGTACCTGTTGAACAGGTGGGATATCCATGTCATGCGGCGAGCAGTCCCTGCCAGTTGAAGTTTTTAGTCGATCTTGTCCATGAGCGCAAGGACATCGCCCGGCGATGCCGCGTTCATTAGCCGTTCTCTGTTTTCGGCTGATTTCATCAGGAACGAAAGGCGCGCCATCACATTGAGGTGAGCCCCGATAGCATCTTCGGGAGCAGCGATAAGAAAAAACAGACTCACCGGCTGGTGATCCATAGCATCAAAATCGATTCCGGTCGAGTGGCGACCGAAGGCAATGACAATCCCTTTGGCCGATTTGGTTTTGGCGTGCGGAAACGCCACCCCCCAGCCAACACCGGTTGTCACCAGTTCCTCGCGCTCGCGCACATCGGAGAGCAACTGGTCCCGGTTTTTGATCATATTGGAAGAGGCCGCCAGATCAACCAACTCCTCCAATACCCCGTCCTTGTCCGCCGCTTTGATATCGAAAGACACGAGGTTCTCTTCACAGAATTTGGATAGTTTCATCTGTACGCTCTCTCTCAGTCCATTTTCTCGGCTTCATCAAGGAGAAGCACCGGGATATTGCTGTCGATTCTATACGCCAGGCGACACCGATCGCATTCCAGACGATTGTCGGCCTCGGGGTAGGATAATTCACTCTGGCATTTCGGGCAGGCGAGCTTCTGTACCAGTTTTTTGGGCAGGGCCATTGTTACTCCTTAAAGACACCCATGTTCCGGTACTTGTTCAGACGTTGCTCCAGCAACTCCGGTACGGGAATGTCTTTCAACTCGTTCATCGCTTTGACCAGAACGGCCTTCACGTTTGCGGCGGCCTTGGCAGGATCGCTGTGCGCGCCGGTATCCGGTTCGGGGATGACATCGTCAACCACCTTAAGAGCTATCAGATCGTCAGCTGTCGGCTTGAGTGCCTCGGCCGCCTCCGATGCCTTCGCGGCGTCGCGCCACAGGATGGCAGCGCATCCCTCGGGTGAAATCACCGAATACCATGAATACTCGAGCAT
>JAHIVM010000176.1 GCA_018816665.1 Candidatus Zixiibacteriota bacterium | reverse complement strand
TGCGGATGAGCGCGTCGAAAACGGCCCGTTGATTGTGGCCGGTGGGCCGGCCGTATACAATCCGGAACCGCTGGTGCCGTTTGTGGATGTGTTTTTTGTCGGTGACGGCGAAGAAGGACTGCCCGAGATGCTCGGCATCCTGCACGATATGCGGGGCGAATCACGGGCCGCCAAACTCGAGGCGCTGGTGCGTCGCGTGGAATCGGTATATGTCCCGCGATTTTACGACAACGACGCTCGGCCGACCACTGACTTTGCCCCTGAGGCAATCAAGGCCCGGCTGATTCCTGAACTCAAGCCGGAGTACTACCCATCGCAGCCGATTCTGCCCCTTGTGGAAACGGTCCACAACCACCTGGGCGTCGAGATTATGCGCGGATGTCCCCGGGGCTGCAAATTCTGTTTTGCCGCACCCATCTATAAGCCGGTTCGCCCGCGCCCGGTGAACGATATTGCGCGTCAGGTTGAAGAACAAGTCCGTAATACGGGCTATGATGAAGTCAGCCTGTTGTCACTGAGCGCCACCGACTATCCCGATCTTGAAGAACTGGTGGCCAGGCTTTCGCGGCGCCTGGAAGCGCAGCGCGTGTCACTGAGCCTGCCGTCGCTTCGACCCGGCAGCATCACGCCCACGTTGCTTGACTGCCTGAAGCGGGTCAGACGTGGTAATCTCACCATTGCCCCCGAGGCCGGATCGGAACGTCTGCGGCTGTTGATCCGCAAGGACTTCCCCGATGCCGCCGTGTTTGACACCGTCCGACTCGCCGTCACGAGGGGCTGGAGCACTATCAAGCTGTACTTCATGGTCGGATTACCGACCGAGACCGAGGACGATTTGCAGGCTATCGCCGACCTGTGTATGAGTGTTCGCGACGTTGCGCGGGAACACACCCGCAAATTCGCCATCCATGTGGCTCTCTCGCCGTTTGTCCCCAAGGCTCACACGCCCTTTCAGTGGGATGAAACGGTTCCCGAGGAAGAGGTTTATCGCCGCATTCAGTTCGTGAAACGTCAGGTTCGGGGCGGCCAGATTACGGTCCGACACAACAGCACGCAGACCGCGATGCTGGCTTCATTGCTGGGTCGTGGGGGACGTCAGGTGGCACCGGCCATCGAGTCGGCCTATCGCAGGGGCTGTCGCTTTGATGCCTGGGGTGAAGAATTCAATTACGACACGTGGCTGGAGGCCTTCGCCGAACACGGTATCGATCCCGCCCACAGCCTCAAAGCCATCCCGTTTTCGGAGCGCCTGCCCTGGTCGCATATTGCCAAGGGTCCGTCGATGGATCACCTGATCAAGCAGCGCCAGGATTCGTCAGCTCAGCTGCGGGACTATGTGCCCAAGTACTGTCAGGAAGAAGCTGCCGAGGAGATCTCGGCCCTGGCCTTTGGTCGCGGCAAAAAGAAGGTGGCGTCGCGGGCGGCCGTGGCCCCGACAAAAAACCGGGTGCGCCTGTTGTGGAGCAAAACGGCACCGTACAAATACATGTCGCATCTGGAGAACCTCCATACAATGGAGCGGGGTCTTCGACGCGCCAACTGGCCGGTGCAATACAGCCAGGGATTCAACCCCATCATGCGGCTTTCGCTGGGTCCGCCCCTGCCGCTGGGATTCACCTCGCAATGCGAGTTGATTGATATCACCCTGGAGTCCAACCTGATGCCGTACATGATCGATGCCCTGAACAGCACGCTTCCCGATGGGGTGGCTATTCTCGATGCCCGGCCGATCATGGGCAAAAGCAAGTCACTCAACGCGCTGTTGAATCGGGTCGAGTACTCGCTGCCGACATCCCTGTGGAACGATTCGGCCGCCCTGGCTGAGCAGACCGAACGACTTCTGCAGGCGGCCACCCTGGAGTGCGAGCGAACGGGCAAAAGGGGAATCAAAACGATTGATATCAAACCCGCCGTTCACGATGTCCGCATTGAATCCGGACAGGTTGTTATGGTGCTTGGGCTGGGCGACGGCGGGTATGCCCGGGCCACTGAAGTTGCCGGATTCCTGACCGACAGCCTCACTATGCCGGTGGTGGCCCTGCCGTTTCACCGGCTGGACATGTACCGGGTTGATGAAACGGGTGAACGTACGGGAGCAATGGATTTGTAATGGGTACTCAGCGCACTTCAGGCGGTCGTTCTCAGTACGACCACGTCCGGGCCGCTGCTCTGGACGCCATAATGCTGATTCAACAGGGACGTCAGACCGAAGATGCCGTCGGCGAGGCTACCAGCGGGAGAAAACTCACCCCGCTGGATCATCGCTTCGTCCTCCAGCTGGTCAACGGCACCACGAAGATGCGTCGACGGCTCGATCATGAAATCAAATTCTATCTCGCCCGACCGTCGATCCCCCTGTCCCCCCGTCTCTCCAACATTCTGCGCCTGGGCTTTTACCAGTTGTTGTTTACCAGCCGGGTACCGGAGGCGGCAGCCGTTTCGGAATCCGTTAATCTGGCCCGTAAATTCCTCGATGACCGCCAGGCCCGCCTGGTGAATGCGGTCATGCGGTCGCGCCTGCGCCAGCCGGAGAAAATCCACTTTGCGGACAGCCGGGAGGATCCCGCCAAATATCTTGCGGATTTCTACAGCTATCCGAGCTATTTCGTGGAGTACTGTCTGAAGGAGTTCCGTTTCGCCGACACAGAGCGCCTGCTGCAGAACTACAATCTTCCGCCGACCGTGACCTACCGGGTGAACTACCTGAAATGCAAACCGGAAGAGGTCACCGCCCTGCTGGATGAACACAACATAGCGTATACGGTCGGGAAGTACCTGCCCGAGTTCATTCATCTGTCCACCAGCGGTCTGCCGCTGGAAGACGAACTCATCAAGACCGGCATGGTGACGGTGCAGTCGGAGTCGGCGGGTCTGCCGGTTCGCCTGCTTAACCCGCAGCCGGGAATGAATGTTGTCGACCTGACCGCGGCTCCGGGCGGCAAGACCACGCATGCCGCCATTCGGATGCGCAACAAGGGCCGCTTGACAGCGGTGGACAAATCCCATTTCCGGCTCAACATGCTGGTCCAGAACGCAGAGCGCATGGGAATCAAAATCATATCGCCGGTCGTATGCGACATGATTGAGTTTGAGGGCGGCCCGTTCGACCGAGTATTGCTCGATCCACCGTGCAGCGGATGGGGTACGGCCGGCAAACACGCCGATTTGCGCTGGGGAAAATCACTGCAGGATATCAACAACCTGGTCAAAATTCAGACGGCAATGATAGACCGCGCCTCGCGGCTCGTGAAGCCGGGCGGCATCCTGGTCTACTCCACCTGCTCCATAATCCGGAAAGAAAACGACCAGATTGTGGAAGAATTCCTTCTGCGCAATAAGAAATTCTCGATTGAATCGGCCGCTGCGCTGGTGGCCAAAGAACTGGTGAATGACCGGGGATTCTGCAAAACCTATCCGGTGATGGGTGATCTGGACGGCGCGTTTTGTGCCCGCCTGGTGCGCAAACAGGAGTAACGGCGGGGCGACGGTTGCAGTGAGAGACGGTGTTCCCGACAGCATCATTAAAACTTGCGTCGTTCACTCAAATTGCTGACCGTAGCAGAGATCGGTTTCTGGCAACCTGAAATCATGCCCACTGGTATAAGTATTTGATATGAACCAACCTCGCGCAAGCAGACTGAGTCGACCGGGACCGGCCCGGGAAACCTGGCTCTCAAAAAACCTACCCTCAGGCAGTATGCGTCGGACCGTGGTCCTGGGCATCGCCGTTCCGGTAGTCACCCTGATTATCCTTCTGTTGATTTTCGACAAAATCGTGATGCCCACCGTCACACGTCAGGGGAGTGAGTTTCCGCTGCCGGACTTTGTTGGTCAGCGAATGCTGGAAGCTCAATTATCAATAGATGAACTGAATCTCAGTTACGAGATATCATCGGAGCAATTTTCCCCCGGCAAACCCCAGGGGACAATCCTGCAGCAGTTTCCAATGCCCGGCACCAAAGTCAAGCCGGACCGGAAGATCCGGTTTATCGTGTCCCGCGGCCAGAAGATGGTTGCGATACCGGACCTTGCCGGCAAATCGGTGCGACAGGCCATGCTTGACCTTGAGTCGTACGACCTTGAGCTGGGCGAAATTGCGCTTGCTTACTCTGACACCATTCCCGAACGCGTGGTAGTATTCTCATATCCGGCCGCCGGGTCCGAAATCCCCGCCGGGTCGCCGGTCAACCTGATGGTTAACCGGGGACGGGCTTCGAATTTTACCTTCATGCCCAAGGTCATCGGCATGACTCTCGATGAAGCTGCCC
Source organism: Candidatus Zixiibacteriota bacterium (assembly GCA_018816665.1). Classification (GTDB taxonomy): domain Bacteria; phylum Zixibacteria; class MSB-5A5; order GN15; family FEB-12; genus JAHIVM01. The sequence goes on along the minus strand of JAHIVM010000176.1, from coordinate 845 downwards.
GCTTGCTTGAGGATAAATACCTGAAACTGGGTCTGGTCTCGTATCGCACCGATGAAAACTATCTGCCGGAGACGGTGCTTGAGCAATCGGAACCGGAAGGAGCTGAGCTGGATACCGGTACGGAAATTGACCTGGTCGTGAGCGCAAATTAGCCGGGAGTCGATGGAGGAGGGAACAGCGCCGTGAATTACGATCGATTTGAGGTGCTGACATTTGACTGCTTCGGAACCCTGATCGACTGGGAAACCGGTATCCTCAACGCTCTGCGCCCGTTGCTGGCCTCTCACGAAGTCGCGACCACCGATGACCAACTCCTGGAAACTTACGCTCTCATCGAGGCGGCTCTGGAAAGCCAGGCGTATATGCCGTACCGCAAGATCCTGCAGCATCTGGTAGTCCGCCTGGGCGAGGCTCTCGGTTTCACCCCTGAGGTAACACAAATCACTACGCTGGTTGATTCCTTTGGTGACTGGCCGGCGTTTCCCGATACGGTGGACGCTCTTCACACCCTGAAAACCCGTTACAAGCTGGCCATCGTGTCGAATGTCGATGATGATCTGTTTGCACTGACCAACAAAACTCTCGCAACAGATTTCGATCATGTCGTCACCGCCGCCCAGGCTGAAGCATACAAACCATCGCCGGCGATGTTCGAGCTTGCTACGAACACCATAGGTGTTCCGCGCGATCGCATTCTGCACGTTGCTCAAAGCCTCTTCCACGATCATGTCCCGGCCAAAAAGCGCGGTTTCACCACCTGCTGGATCAACCGTCGGCACCTCACCGGCGGTGCCGGCGCCACACCGCCCGCAACCGCCCGACCCGATGTCGAGTTTCCCGATATG